>JANOXZ010000561.1:0-2852 GCA_031418695.1 Synechococcales cyanobacterium VAR_35_metabat_10 | reverse complement strand
CTACCACCAAATGTTTGGCTGATTGGTGTCATTAGTCTGCTTAACGACACCGCCAGCGATATGCTGTATCCGCTGATTCCTTTATATTTGTCTTCAGTTTTAATGGCTGGCCCCAAAGCTTTAGGAATCATTGAAGGCATGGCCGAAGTCACCAGTAGTATGCTGAAATTGGTTTCAGGGATTTGGGTCGATCGCACCAACCGCGCCCAACCTTGGATTATTTGGGGCTATGCTCTAGCGGGTTTCAGTCGGCCATTATTGGCAATCGCTAATAGCTGGCCAGGTGTGTTGGGAATTCGGATGCTCGATCGAGTAGGCAAAGGCTTACGCAGCTCGCCCCGCGATGCCCTATTAGCAGCTAGCGTCCCTCCCGAAAATCGGGGGCTAGCCTTTGGCTTACACCGCGCAATGGATAATGCTGGGGCAGTATTTGGGCCAATTTTAGCGGCAGTGCTGTTAGGAACTGGTTTTAAAATTCGAGATTTATTTCTGATTTCGATCGTGCCTGCAATTCTCTGTATTGGCATGTCTCTACTTATTCGAGAACCAAAAGGTGCTCTAGATATTGTCAAGCGCAACAACTTTAGCTGGAATTTTTCACAATTACCAATAAATTTCAAACGATATTTGTTGGCTGTAGTGGTGTTTAGCTTGGGGAACTCTTCCAATATGTTTCTGCTACTCCGAGCAAAAGAATTAGGATTACCCGAATCTCAGGTGCCATTGGCTTGGGCAGTAATTTCAGCGATCGCCATGTTATTTTCTACGCCACTGGCCGCTTTGTCTGACAAATTTGGCCGCACTCGATCGATCTCTGCTGGTTGGTTAGCCTATGGAGTGTTCTACTTATTACTGGGATTCTTGCACCCCGGCAACGCCACCATCCTTTTTGGTCTCTTTGCCTTCTACGGTTTATTTCTGGCAGCCACCGAAGGAGTCGAAAAAGCCCTAGTCGCTGACCTCGCACCAGCAAATTTAGTAGGCACCGCTTATGGCTGGTTCAACCTAGCCAGCGGAATTATGCTCTTACCGGCTTCGATCGTCTTTGGCTGGCTCTATGAAAATGCTGGAGCTACCGCCGCATTTGGATTTTCATCAGGCTGTTCCCTCATTGCTACTGCACTCCTAGTTAGGGTTAAACCCGCTTTACATCCATCTTGACAATTATCGGCTAATCTAAAGCTATCTCTACCACAGCTCTGTGTCGATGAAACGCCAATTTACCCCTTCAGCTATTACATCAGGCAACATCTCAAAAATCTTGGTAGCGATCTGTACCTTGATACTGGGGTGGTTATGTCAACAAGTATGGCAGAAGAGTTCTTGGCAGTTATAAACCAACATATTGTTAAATATCCACCAATGGGCAAATTCAGTTCTCGATCAAATAATGCTCAGCATTACCAGCTTATGTGACCCAGAATTTGTAGTGGTTATTGTTATGCTGACTACTGCTTGTTTTTTATGGCGACGAAAATTAACTGAGGTTGCAATTTTAACACTGGCTTGCCTCGGGGCATTGATTTTGAATGAGGGGATGAAGCTACTCTTTAGTCGCCCCCGTCCAACTCTTTGGCCATCTCTGCTACATGAGACTACCTTTGGTTTTCCTAGTGGTCATGCCTTGGGTTCGATCGTCCTTTATGGATTATTGGCTTATTTCTATGCAAGTTATCGTCCACACCATGCCAAGGGCATATATCCTTGCTCTGTATTGTTGATTGGCTTGATCGGCTTTAGCCGCCTTTATTTAGGAGTTCATTACCCCACAGATATTATTGCCGGTTACATCTTGGGTTGGTTATGGCTTGTTGTTTGTATTTGGCTATTTGAATTGCAGAAAATCAGAGCTGCCAGCTCTAATGGAACATGAAAAACACTGACGAAAATTAATGAGCTGTAAGTCTGGCAATCGAACAAAATCCCCAGCCACGATCGGCATTTCAATCACAGGAGCATCTGGGTTAGGATGGTTAACGGGTTTAGCTCAGCGCAAGGAAAGACAGCATGGAAGATAATCAAATCATAGATAAGCCAAAAATGTATCAAGCCATTGGTATTATCAGCGGCATTTTGGAATTAATGCAGCCTCCTTACTCAAATCTTGTTGTTGGAGACCATACCTCCCTTGTAACAGTATCCCGGAAAGCTGAAACAAAACACGAGCCGGGACAGCTTCAAAACTTTAAAGTCTATCCGTTAGTAACAAAAGGCAAATTGGGGTTTAGCCTGTTGAGGGTGATCAAGGAAGCCCCAGAAAGATCAGGAATGACTTTGAAAAGGTGTTGGGTAATGGATGATGAGGAGCCTCGATTGATCATTTACCGAAACAACAAGAATAGAGATAGAGACAGCAAAACAGTATTGCAGTTGATGTGGGAAGAAGCCCCAGTTGCTGATGGAAAATATTGGGAGATTGAAGCTGAGGTGAATGGAGAACAGATTACAGTTATGCGAGCGATCAGACCATTCGACCCACCCTGGAAATCTTCTAGAAAGAAGGCGAAACAGAAGCCTAGAGAAATCAAATCAGAGCTACCGCCGCCAACTCTGAAAAGCGCCGAGAATGCCAGTGAACCGATCGCCATCAACGCAAGCCAATCGATCGAAGAAAGCACCGTAGCCGCCAAAGCTGTTGATGTCATTGAGCCTATTGACTCCAGTGAAATCAAAGCGATCGCCCCTGTTTCAAAGGAGTCGATCGAACCAGAGGAAACCGAAGCTTCACCAGTAGTCGTAGAGGCTGTGATTCCCAAGGCTAAGAAGGCCAGCAGTAAATCTTCGGCTTCAAAGAAATCGTCGAAGTCGCCAGAAACTGATGAGCCGAAGAAGACGAAGGAGAAGGTGAAAAG
>JANOXZ010000560.1:0-4465 GCA_031418695.1 Synechococcales cyanobacterium VAR_35_metabat_10 | reverse complement strand
CGGAATCGAGTAAATATCGATCGGCCTTACATTTTTCAGGTGCGTTTTGGTTCAGCAACTAATACTGTGGCTCCAGGGATCACGGTTGCAGCGGACAATTCTGTTGTAATTACCAGCGATCGCACATTCAACGGTGAACAGATTGCTAATTCTTACTTGGGAGCCAATGCCGTCAAATCGATTCAAACTATTAATCAACCACACATAGTCCAAGTCATCCAGTTACACAATGGCACCGAACTGCGATCTACTGTCACTGGATATTTGGGTGAATCAATCGGGGTGGATAGCTTTGCTACTACCGAGATTGACCAACAGATTTTTCAGGGCAAAACCACTTATTTAAATACAGTAGAAACCACCACCAGTTATCATTTAATCGATCAACATCACATTACTGCTGAGCAGGTAACTGCAATCTATTTATCTCCCCAAGATCCAGACTATTTTAAAGCTTTGCAACATCCAGTGGCTTTATATCGCTATACTTTAAAGCTAGTATCATGATTATTGCCTATCTTGAACCAGTGAGCTGTCGATCTTCTTGTGAAATCTTGATCGGCATATCAGTTGTCTTGGCGGCGAAATACTGCTGAATTACCTCGATATTTTTCATGACTTCATGAGCAGAATAACGAGGATAGGTTGGCAAATATAACAACTCCATTTCAACTTTCTTCGCATTAGGACAATCTCGATAAAATTCCTTAAACTGAGGTGAATCAGCCGTACTGGTAAAGTGCCCTGCTGCGATATCTCGTCCCTGCTCAAACATAAATCTGAGTAGTCCATCTCTATCAGAATACAAAACCGGGAACCACAGGTAAGTATGGGATAAATCAGTGCGCAGGGGCGGTAAGATTAACTGATTGATACCCTGAAGACCCTCATGGTAGATCTGAGCGTATTCAATTCTCGTTTTGATATCAAGGTCTACATTACTGATCTGAGACAAGCCAATTCGAGCTTGTAATGGAGTATATTGCGATTTGTAAATATCAGGAAGTTCTTTTGCAGGCTCACTTTCTTGAGGCTTTCTGCGAACCATCTTATTAATAAATTCAAAATTATTAAGATAGCCGAATCTAAGAATTGGATAAGTCAAAAGTTGAAATAGAATAGGCAGGCTAGCAATGTCATGAATAAAACCTTTCTTAACTTTCTGAATTATCCCAGGCAGGGCAGGATACGAAAAATCTTTTAACTCAATACGTATTTTTTCCAGCACATCTTTTTGATCAGAAACTATTGCTCCTCCCAGCCATGTTGGCATGTTTTTGTGCATTTCAAAGCTAAATACTCCAACAGCACCAATTGTTCCAACCAATTTACCTTGTTCTTTTGCCCCAAATGATTGAGCCGCATCTTCAATCAGTGGAATATTATGGCGATCGCAAACCTCCTTGATCCGATGTGCTTCGGCAGTGAGACCATGCAAATGAGTGATTAACACTGCCCCAGTATTCGGGGTGATCAGGCGCTCTACCTCAGACGCAGAAATATTACAGGTATCTAGCTCCACATCAGCAAATACAGGATGACCTCCTGCAAAAATAACCATATTGATCACATCAACAATAGTATAAGGTGACAGAATAACCTCTTGACCGGGCTGAATGAGAGCTTTCACCGCAAGATATATTCCAAGACGACATTGATAAACACAGATGGCCTGTTGAGCAATCAATTTATTACAGAGTTCCTGCTCAAAAGTTTCAATATCTTCGTTCTTTTTCCATGCTTTTTGCAGGAAAACATAGCTCAAAAATAGCAAGTAACTGCGAGGGGTTGTATAAAGTCGATTTTTAGGATTTGGTTCAAATTTCAACATATTATTACTTCCTTACTTGTGAGATTAACCATAACTAGTTTTAAACCTTTTTTAGATGATCTGCCAACCTGAGTGCAAATGACACAATCATAAATGTGGAATTTGCTTGTCCAGAAGTCACGAAAACAGAACTACTGGCAATGAATAAATTATCAACACCATGAATATTGCAGTTAGTCCCGATGACACCATCGTTAGGATGTGCTGACATTCGAGTTGTTCCAACTTGATGAAACCCATCTCCAGCCTGTTCCCAGACGCTTGCGGCCAAATCGTCTGTCAGATACTTTAAGTAGCCACAATCATGTTTTCTAAGATGATGATCCCAAAATTCATGAGCCTTAATAACATTATCAATATCTTGTTGCAAAAACTGAATATTGATATTCAGTTTTCGCATCCCTAATTTATCAAATTTGTCAGATAAATTTACAAAACTATCGTAGTTTGGTATTTGCTCACTATGGTAGTGCAAAGGATATTCGTTAGCGGCACTATATACAAATAATGCCGGAATTTTCCTCTTAGCGATATATCTTTCATAACCAAAATACGGAGCAAAGGTAAGTACTTGTTTAAAGTCTCTCAATATATTGATAATGTGTGACCGATAGCTCTTTCCATTATCTTCTCCAATTGCCATTTTTCTGGTAGCTGTGTGAGTCAGGTAATTTTTCAGCCCAGGAATATTCAGTGCTAGATAAGCAGCAGACAAAATGCCATTTTGATGGGAAGAGTCGCCAAATTTTGGCACACCTAGCCAAGCTACGATATTGGAGAGCTGTTTCTCATGTAGAAATTCACGGGTGAAAGAAAATCTACGCCGTAAATAAATATCATCGGGGTCTCGATCGAACCCAAAAACAGTATCTTTTGGAGCTGTCGTAAAGTGGGCTGTCGCAATACTTCCAGAAAGGTGCCCCATATAAAAACGTCCCAATAGCCCACTATGATTACCAATCCCACCAGAATGTTTCCGATCAGATACCATTAGTAAACGCGTGGTGTTCAGTGCCCCTCCTGCTAACACATATTTTTGACATTTCGCCAAAATTTTTCTGCCTTTCAATGTCTGCAAGTGAATTAGCTCAACCTGATTACCTTGTTCATTGGTTTCGATTTCGGTGCAAGTCAAGTTATAAAATACTTTGATTTTCTGGGACTGTTGAAAGTTTTTAAAATACTCTTTACCAAAATTAGTAGGAAGTGACCATCTCTCTAACTTTGAAGTGAGTACTTCTGTATCTGGCAATCCTGGAATAATTGATTTTTGTTCAATATTAGGAATGTTATTGATATCAAATTCTGACTCACCACAAAAGAAATATTGACATGCCCTGGCAAAGTAACTTTCAAGTTCTTCATACATGATTGGCCAATTTGAGTTTGGGATATAGGTTCGTCGATCAAAATCCACCGGATCGTAAGGCAGACAACGTCCTCCCCAAATAACCGATGTTCCACCTAGTTGCCGACGAGTACAGTCTGACATCGATGCGTGAAACTTAGGGTCAAAATTCTCTGCGGTACTGAGATCTTGACTTTCTGCAGAGAACTTCAAATCGCCACTCTCAATTAGAGCGACATCATATCCCGCTTTGGCTAATTCTAATGCTACAACAGTACCGGCTGGGCCTGAGCCAACTACGACAATATCTGATTTGATAATAGTTCCAACTTCAATAGTTTCGGCATCAATAAGCATTTTCTCTTCTCATAAATATATTGTGAATATTTAGAGATGGGTCGCTGTATGCCATTGAATTTACTTTCTGTGTTGTCCTTGGTTGTTTTGGTGAAAAACTGAGAAAGTCATAGGGAGCAACACACACATATTGAGTTTTTATCATACCAGTTTTGTAAAACCTTGATATTTAAAAAGTATCTAAACTACCTTATATAATCGTACATCTATTGTATGATGTTTGTATAAGCCTATACCTATTATGCTATAATCTAGTCGGGTTAATGTTTCTGCAATTGAGTCTGGGTTTAAGGACAAATATGATTTAAGAACAAGAGTTGATTTGTATTATCTTAGCCAATAAAGGGTATATGAAAATTCATTGGCTCTATACTATGCTTTGGGGCTAAAACTATGAGCTGGCTAGTAAGTATTTTGTGGACTCTTTAGAATTATGGCAAACTAGCTGTTCAGCGCAATACCGGAATTAAACTTGTGGGTGCATCATTGGAAAGTATGTTTAATTTTTTAGCCCTTTCGGAAACGCTGATTACTGCTGGACAGCCTACGGAGCAGCAGTTAGCGATGGTTAAAGATAGTGGATATCAAACGGTGGTTAATTTGGCCTTGGGTTCGGCTCATAATGCTTTGGCCGATGAGCGATCGACGGTGGAATCTTTGGGAATGCGGTATGTGCATATTCCAGTGGAGTTCGATCGGCCTACCCCGGAAGACTTCGATCGGTTTTGCGATTTGATGAAGGAGAATGGTGATCAGCCCCTGTTTGTCCACTGTGCAGCCAATTTCCGGGTTTCGGCTTTTATGTATTTATATCGCCAGATCTACCTCGGTTGGGGTGCTGATGATGCAATTTCCGATCTGCATAAAATTTGGACTCCGAATGCTGTGTGGCAGCAGTTTATTAATGAAGTGCTCAATATGACTTAAAT
>JANOXZ010000559.1:0-29523 GCA_031418695.1 Synechococcales cyanobacterium VAR_35_metabat_10 | reverse complement strand
CCTTTACTGATGCCCTACTGGGCGGCTATTTTGTAGAAGAGCGTAAACTGCGTCTGCGCCGGAAACTCGTGAAATCTTTGAACCAACACTATTTAATCTGTGGCTTTGGCCGCATCGGGCGGCAAATTGCCGATGAGTTTGCTGCCGAAAAAGCGCCATTTGTGGTGATCGATTCTAGCGCTGAGCAGGTCGAAATCGCCCAAAAATGCGGGTATACCGCTATTCAAGCCGATGCCACCTTGGATGAAACCCTGATTGAGTTAGGAGTAGAACGGGCTAATTGCCTAGTAACCGCTCTGCCTTCCGATGCCGAAAATTTATATATTATTCTCTCGGCTAAAAGCCTAAACCCCAAAATTAGAGCGATCGCCCGTGCCAGCACTGAAGAAGCTGTCCAAAAACTGCAACGGGCTGGAGCCAACACGGTAATTTCACCCTATATCACCGGAGCCAAACGGATGGCCGCCGCCGCTCTGCGCCCCCAAGTTTTAGACTTTGTGGATGGCATCATGACCAGCAGCAGTGGTGCCTTTTATATGGAAGAATTTTTAATCGACCAAAATATTTGTCCAGTAGCAGGTTTATCACTGCGCGAAGCCCGACTGCGATCGCAATCTGGGGCATTAGTGTTGGCAATCCGTCGCCATGGGGGCGAATTGATTGTCGGGCCGACTGGTGAAACAGTGATTACCGGTGGTGATAACTTAATTTGCATGGGCACTGCTGAACAGTTACGACTGATCAATCGCCTCTTAGATCCCCCATTAGTTGATAAACCATAGCGCCATAAGTCGGATTGTGTGATCTCAATCAATGCGCCAGATCGCCGAAAATTAGCCATTTGTGACCATTAGTGTTGCCCAGAGGTCGAATTGTGGGCATCCTAGTGAAGTAAGTAATTTGTAAAGCAATAACGGCAGATCTATATATTCTGCATTTATTGAATACCAACGCACAGGAAAAGCCCTTGGCTAAACCGCGCTAAAAAACAAAACCATGACAATTAAGGCAAAAAATCCATCCATTCAGTCCACTTCCTCCAACCATTGGTCGATGTTGGTTCGCCATCCGTTATTGCTGAAAGCACTAACCTGGCTGAGCAGCTTGACCATTATGGCCAACGCCAGTGTTTCTTGGGCAGAAATTAAGCCAATCGAACTCACTCCTCAATCACCCAATGCTGGGCTGTTTCAATCATTAGAAACTGCTTCAGCTACTCCGATCGACAACAGCGGCCCATCTAGCAGTGAGAGCAGCAAATACAAAAAGCTCCACAAAGACTTACTAGGTGCCGATAATTTTACAGTAGCTGTTCAAAAGAATACTTCTAGCTTTCGGCGCACTTATCGTTCTCAGCCTGGAATCTTAACCACTAGCAAAACTGCGAATAAAAATACAGTCAAGACTCCTGAACGGCAGCTAGTTAGTAACTTAGCTAGCAATGTTCAGCCCCAAATTCGCCAAGTATCTTACCGCCCAGATGCTGCTCCAGAATTAATGCCATTGCCATCGGTGGTGCAGCCAGCAGTTGCTAAACCTGTTGCTCCTGTTCGTGCTAGATTCGTTTCTCAGCCGCGTAAACAGCCTCAAGTTCGGGTGGAAAAGCCTCAGACTTTGGCCTCTTGGTCTGTGCCAACTGCGTTGCCAACTATTCCTAACTCTGTGCCTGTATATGTGGCACCACCCCAGTCGAACATTATTCCTCAGATAGCTGAGATGCCAAAGGTATCTAGACCATCGACTCCTAAAATTTCGCCCCTGCCTAATGTGCAGTTAGCTCAAGCCGGTTCGATCGCTCCGACTAGCTTGGCCATGTCGAATTACAGCGTTAATTCTGACTTTGTTTATCCTCTCTCCACTCCAGCCCCCATTAGCTCACCCTATGGCTGGCGAGTTCACCCGCTAACTGGTAATCGTCGCTTCCATGCTGGTCAAGATTTGGCCGCACCTAGTGGTACTCCGATTGTCGCGGTTGCCAATGGCCGGGTAGTATTGGCTAATTGGCACGGTGGCTACGGTAAAGCTGTAATCATTGAGCACAATGGCAGATTGCAGACTCTTTACGGCCACATGTCGGAAGTCTTCGTGCAGGAAGGTCAAGAGATCAAGCAAGGTACTGTAATTGGTCAAGTAGGCAGCACTGGTGCTTCTAGTGGTCCTCACTTACACTTTGAAACCAAATTACCAACAGCAGAAGGTTGGGTATCAGTGGATCCTTCTGAAGATCTTCGTTACGCCTTAAACAACCTAGAGCAAGCGATGCGTTTAGCTAGTCGTCCTCAGTAGTAAGAAAATAAACAATTTAAGTCTGGTTTTGTGGGTGGATTGCTAGTAGCAGTCCACTTTTTTATGGTTTTCTAAGCATCCAAATCAGCATTTGCCAACTCCTTGGCAATTTTGCCTGCTAAGGCAAATCCTAATAAACATAATCCACCATTGATAGTCAAAGTGCTACTAGCGCCAATTATGGCTGCCACTCGGCCAATTAACAAATTGCCAAAAGGAGTCATTCCAATATAAGCCACTGTGAATAAACTCATCACTACTCCCCTGTGCTGATCGATCACCAAAGTTTGGAGCAACATATTACAAATAGCCGCTTGTAGTACCAAACATAAACCAATTACAAACATCATCAATAGCGATAGCCCAAATACATGAGATTGAGCGAAGCCAATTAAACCTAAACCCAGCCCCACCACCGAAATCAGTAACAATCGATCCAAGCGGCGCTTTGCTTGTCGCCAGCTCAAATAAATACTGCCCACTAACGAACCAATGCCCGCTGCCGCCAACAAATAACCCAAAGTCTCAGAACCACCCTGAAAAGTTTCGCGGGCAAAAATTGGGGTAAGAGTCGGATAAGATCCACCCAAAAAACCCATGACAGCCAACAAAATTAAGATCGATCGCAGAGCAGCATTACTCGATACATAGCTCAAACCAGCCCGAAATCTTTGCCAAGGTGTCCCAGCCTTAGATGAAAGCGGAGAAGTAATGCGGATCCTTAACAGAGTGCCAATTACCACCAAGTAACTGATGGTGTCAATGGCGAAGCAAACCCCCAGTCCGCTGCGGGTAATTAGTAACCCAGCTATTCCTGGCCCAACAAACCGAGCAGTGCTGATAATGAGCGCATTGATACTAATAGCCGATCGCAACTCGGGTTTATCGGTCACAATATCGGCAATAAATACTTGGCGGGTCGTAATATCAAAAGCGCTAATCGCGCCTCGAATTAAGCTGAGCACAATTAAGGACTCGATTCGTACCGTATGACTAAAAACTAACAGAGCCAGAGCCAAGGCATGTAACAGCGATAGAACTTGAGTAATCAGCAGAATTTTACGCCGATCGCCATGTTCAATAATACCGCCAGTAATGGGCACCAAAAAAAAGTTAGGAATCTGCTCCAAAAAAGCAATCAAACCCAAATACACAGCGGAGCCGGTCAACTGATAAACCAGCCACAGCACAGCGGTTTGAGTCATCCAAGTACCCACCAAAGAAATAGCTTGTCCGCCAAAAAATAGGCGGCAGGCTTTAGAACGCAGCACGACTATGTTGTTGTAGCGGCTGTTTAAGAGGTTGTTGTGAAGTCTGTGGTGTTAGTTGCACTGGATCACTAGTGCTAACTACCGGATTCATTGGCACAAAGTCATAGCCAGTCCCTGAACTATAACGACGAGCCGCACCAGTTTTCTCGACTTTCACCAAAGTAACTCGGTCATTAGGGTCGCCATTAAAAAACTGAAAATCGCCCGCTGCACCAGCAAACTTCATACTACCCAAAAGATCTCGAACTGTGGTACGAGCAGGCTTTGGATCTGATTGGATGGCTGTACCCATTGCCTGTAAGGCATTGTAAGAAGTAGCCGTCGCCCAATTTACATTGCTTTGCCACATGTTGCGGGACTCTCGGGAGAACGGCGTATCTTTTTCATCAATGTGCCAAGAGACCCCCAGCATCATGCCCTGTGCCGCACCACGGGCTTCGTTTAAGGTTTCAAAACTATAGAGAGTAGCAATATCACCAAATACAACCGTGTTGGGATGTTGCTCTTGGCGATTTCTTAACACTGCCCAGGCATTTTTGCGGTATTTGTGGCTAGGAAACAATACAATTACTTCGGCTTTTCTGGCGATCGCTTGATTAAGGTTTTTACTAATATTGCTGGAGTTAGTGAGATCAAAAGATTCGACTATTTCACCTCCCGCTGAAACTAACTTACGCGAAAACTGTGCTTGCAACTCTTCACTATAAGGACTTTTCGGTACATAAAAAATTGCTGCTTTCTTTTTCTTACTTTTATTTAGCATAAAATTAGCTAGCTCTTGGGCAACACTTTCACCCCGAACATTGGTACGAAAAATGTAGGGCTTGTTATTGCCTGTCAATTGACTACTGATGCTCATGGGGGTAATAAATGGCAATTGGTGGGAGTTGTAGATCTCCGCTACTGCTATGCTTACGCCGCTACTATTGTGACCAACGACTCCTAAGATATCCGATCGATCGATTAATTGTTTAGCAATCACCTCTGCTTGTTCTTTTTTATCGTTATCATCAAAAATTTCAATTTTGATTTTGGCTTTCTTATTGACATTCAAATTTTGCTGAGCATGGGCAAATCCGCGCAGCATTTCTAATGCCCGATAATTGTTTTCTTCTTCATTAATTGGTACCGAAACAGCGATCGTCTGGCTGGGTTCGCTGCCAATCAAGGCATTGTTTAAAAAGATCCGAGTTTCTGGCGCATTGGGGTTTTTGGTCAATGCTGCCTGAAAATTTTGCACTGCAACTGGATAATTCTTTTGACTTAAAGCCGCGATGCCATCTGCTTTGAATTTCTGAAACTCCTGGCTATTAGTGCCCTCTGCTTTTAATAGTGAGTAGTTGCCAAAACTACCCATTACCGTTGGTTTCATTAAATTGAAGGCCAAAAGGCTAGTAGCCATCAAACCACCTGTTACTCCGACTCCGGTTGCTACTAATCGGCGGTTAGCAGGCAATAAAAATTTGCTAGGTGATTGTTGAGGACGGGTATCTAGGGGAATAACCGTGTCATTATTGTTGCCCAAGCTGTTTCCGAGGGTGTTGGCACCATTTAAGCTGACCAAAGCTTCTCGGGCAGATTGAAACCGATCAACAGGTACTTCCTTCAACATCTTTTGTAAGACTAGAAAAAGTTGGCTCTGTTGGTTGATTTCTACTTTGTCCCACAGCCAAGTGTGATTGCGAAAATCAAATAAGTTGGGTGGATGTTCACCGCTGAGTAAATGTAGACATGTGACACCCAAAGCATACAGGTCAGAGGAAGGATAGATGGCGTGACA
This sequence comes from Synechococcales cyanobacterium VAR_35_metabat_10, assembly GCA_031418695.1. Taxonomy (GTDB): domain Bacteria; phylum Cyanobacteriota; class Cyanobacteriia; order Cyanobacteriales; family Chamaesiphonaceae; genus JAAFHZ01. The sequence continues at coordinate 24,186 of JANOXZ010000559.1, read as the reverse complement.
TTGGCGCTGCTCGGCGGGGGCGTATTCGGGGGTACAAATGCCGGTAACACCCAGAGCCGGAATTTGGGCAATGGTGGTGGCGGTGCTGATGATCTGTTTGACAGCACCAAAGTCAATCAGGTGTAATCTGCCTGACAAATCCCGCACGATATTAGAAGGCTTGATATCGCGGTGAATAACATTGCGACTGTGCATGAAGTCTAAAATTTCTAATACTTCCTGCAAAACCCGCTGTACTTCTGTTTCGGTTAACTTTCCTTTACTTTGCAGTTCCCGCTGAAGGTCTTGACCTTCGATATAGTCTTGTACCAGATATAAGAGTCTTTGAGGTACCGCCGTGCTGAACTCTTCGGCATCAATTTCTAAAAAAGCAAAAAAGCGCGGAATGCGGGGATGCTCACCCAAGGATTCTAAAACCTCGGCTTCCCGATGAAACAAGGTTGTGGCCGTGGCGACCTGCGCTGGTGTAAAGCTGATGTTGAATTGCAGTTGCTTGACGATACAACGCTTCATGGTGGGTGTGCGCCGATCGTAGGCCAAAAATACCGAGCCAAAACCACCCTGGCGCAGTCGCTGGAAAGGAATATACCGGCCATCCAAAATTAGGTGCATTCCACAGTGATGGCAATGACGCTGGGGCACTGTTTTGAGCAGCGCACTATCTTCCAATTCTGGGAAAATGTTGAGGGGGCGAGCACAGCCAATGCGCGTGCAATGGATTTCCATATATTATTGTTGGGGACAGCGTGGGGTGCGAATAGGTAGTTCCGGTGAGGCAAAGGTTAATTTGGCTGGGTTTACCCGAATTGATCTGGTGAATTGACCTTGTATAATCACATCTATAAACTTATTACTTTTACTATTCTACATTGAGCCATAATGCTCGTCATGCTACTAAGCACTAATACTCAGTGTAATTATCACCTGACTCCTAAAATTTGACAATTATTGGTGGTCAGTTTCCGGCTTTTCAGCGTTTTTAGGAGCATAAAATGGCCAGAGGTTTAGCGTGGTTAGTATTTTTGGCTATTTTTATTGGCCTAGCCTGGGCGGGCTGGGACGAATTTCAGAAACTCCAGGCTTATGAGGGCTGGGCAGCCGACTTCGATCGGGCAAAATATGACATTTGCGCCATCTTAGGACAAAAAGGTCAGCAGCTTACCTGGGGCAAACCCAGCCGCCAAGGCATTAAGGATCCTCAGAGTATTTTGCTATCAGCAGTGAGCGGAGTACAATTACTGATCAATGATGAAATTTCTGACCCTCTGAATCCGCCAGCCGGAAAGAAAATCGAGCTGGAACTCCTATGCGAAAATCAAGAAAATTGTAAAATTCCTTTTACTGACAGTGAGATCGCCATCAAATGGGGACAAGCCTTGACCATTGATCTCCAAAACACTACAACCAACGAAATTTGCAGCGAGACTTGATATGCGTGAACCGATCATTCAGCTTCGGGGTATCTGCCAAAAATTTGGTGACAATGTCATTTTAGATGGCGTAGATGTCGATATCTACAAAGGTGAAGGGCTAGGCATCATTGGCCCTTCGGGTACTGGCAAATCGACCATTCTCCGAATCATCGCCGGACTTTTGACTCCAGATAGTGGCAGTGTATATATATTGGGTCAAAAAAGGCTCGGGTCGATCGAAGATGCTCAAGACCCCTTATATATTGGTATGGTGTTTCAGCAAGCCGCTTTGTTTGACTCTCTGACAGTCGAAGAAAACGTGGGCTTTCGGATGATTCAACAGAGCAAGCTCTCGCGCAAAAAAATTCGTAGTCTAGTAGAAGATAAGCTTTCGTTGGTGGGCATGAAAGGTGTGGCCGATCGATATCCTGATCAGCTCTCGGGGGGAATGAAAAAACGGGTGAGCTTTGCTCGGGCAATTATGTCCAACCCTGAGCGACCAGAAGACAACCCAGAAGTATTGCTCTACGACGAACCCACGGCTGGACTAGACCCGATCGCTTCCACTGTGATCGAAGACCTAGTACGCAACCTGCAAACCGTTCAAGGTGGCTGTGAAACCCATGTGATGGTCACGCACCAAGACAGCACCATTCGCCGTACCACCGATCGGATTATTTTTCTCCACAAAGGCAAAGTGCAATGGAACGGTCGCACTGCCGATATTGATACCACCCAAGACCCGGTAGTCCGTCAGTTTTTTAGTGCTAGCACCGAAGGGCCAATTCGGGTGGTTGGTTAACTTATATGTGGTTTGGTAACAGAGTGATTTTTGCGATTAATCGGCTTCAATCGTACGTTGGAGCAGATTAATCGCCTGAACAACAGTATGGATTTTGATCTCGCATAAATAGAGAATTCAACAATTTGTTTGATTCTGACCATGGATGGGGAATGTTAAGTTCAGGCAATCTTTACAGCTTGCCGTTGCCAGCCCAAGCCATGTCATAAATGAGAGAACGTGCTCTATGAGTACAGCCAGTACAGAATCAATCCAGCAACAAAGTTTGGAGACGGATCTCAAGAACGTTATCGTTAAAATCCAACAGTTTAGACAGCAAAACTTTAGCGGAGAGCTAGTAGTTGAGTCCCTCAACAAACAAACTTGTTTCGCCTTTGTCTTCAGACTGGGGCGGCTGATATGGTTGGGATCCAATAGTGACCCTGTATCATATTGGCGACGGCATTTAGCTAAGCAAGAAAGTCCTATTCCGGTAGAGTGGATAGAAACTATTTCTAACCCCCATACACCGCAACAAAGCTCTTTGCGGCTGGCGGATTTGATGATTGAAGATACGCTGACTCGCCAAGAGCTAACTAATATTAGTATCGGTGTAGCTACTGAAGTCTTTTTTGATCTGATTCAGTTTAGTAAATCTACCGAAGATAAATTCAGTGTCAGGTTATTTAGCTATGAACCTCAGAAATCTGATGAGGACGACGAAGACGGTACTTCGACTAAGTCCACATTATTTTTGCCGCTGCTAGAAACTGATCCAATCTTAAAAACAGCAGTAAAAAACTGGCAAGAATGGCAGACCAATTTCAATACAGCATTTTCGCCTAACCTGTTTCCGGTAGTGCAAAAAACTGACTTGATTGCTTCTTTGCCCGAAGAATCTAACGAAAGAATGATGCTCTCGACGATCGATGGCACCAAAACCATGCGAGATCTATCCGCCGAACATCAGTATCCTTTGCCTGAACTGGCTAAGTCGATCTTATTCTTTCTCAAATCTGGTTCGATCGGGCTTTCGAGAACTGCGGTGCCCAGTCGATCGATTGAAAGCCGTACTCCCAAAATTATTAAAAAGGGTATTACGGTGGCCTGTATAGATGATAGCCCATTGGTTTATCAGACTCTCAGCCAAATTTTGACAGCTCATGGCTACGACTGCTATGGCGTACAAGAGCCGCTCAAAATTATGCCGCAGTTGATTAAAAACAAGCCAGATTTTATTTTCTTGGATTTGTTGATGCCGATTATTAACGGCTACGAAGTTTGTGCGCAAATTCGTAAGACTCCCAGCCTGAAGCATATTCCAGTAGTTATTTTGACTGGTAAAGATGGCTTAGTCGATCGGATGCGTTCCAAAATGGTGGGTTCTACAGATTTCTTATCTAAGCCCGTCTCTGCTGAAACTGTATTAAAAATCTTAGAAAAACACATCACCGTAAGGAGTTAGTCATGAGTCAAGTTTTAATTGTCGAAGATAGTAAGACCGAAATGGAAAAGCTGAAACGCTGCCTCGAAGCTAGTGGCTACACAGTTTTGGGTGTCACCAGTGGTGAAGAAGCCGAAATTCGGGTCAAACAACAAAGACCATCGTTGATTTTACTCGACGTGATCTTGCCCGGAGAAAGTGGTTTTGAGCTATGCCGCAAGCTCAAAGATGACCCTAATACCAAGTCAATTCCGGTAGTAATTTACTCTACCAAAGACAAGGAAATGGATCGCACTTGGGGCAACATGAGCGGTGCCGATGCTTATCTGAGTAAATCGGTAGATGAGCAAACATTGATTCAAACCGTCAGTCAGTTAATGAACTAGGGTCGTTATGGTTTCAGCAATTCAACTAGCCAACGCATCTGCTGGTCAAGCATATGGTCGGTCTGCCGATTTAAAAATTGGCGCAACAGAAGAAAGGTTCTTGGGTTTTAGCATTCAGCCAGACACTTATGCTTTGCTCTCTTTGAACAACTTACAAGGAGCGATCGAGCTACCAGTTAGCGAGATTTTACCAGTTCCCCAAATGGCTCCCTACTTGTTAGGCATTGTCAATTGGCGCGGTAAATCTACCTGGGTTGCCGATCTGGCACAGTTTATGGGTGGCGAATACTATAGTCAGCGCTGCCCCCAAGCCACTAAGGCCACGGTGCTGATGGTACAGGTGGGATCAACCACTATTGGACTAATGGTCGATCGAACTATCTCGGTCATGACCTACGATCCAGCATTAGCAATTCCGATTGACGACAATTTTGTCGCTGCTAAGATGCGCCGGTTTTTGGGTGGTTACTTTATTGACCCGACAGACCGAACCCCGACAGGCCGAACGTGGTTGCTAATTGATTTGCCCCGTATTTTCCAAGCGATGAATCTATAACAAACAAACTTTAATAATTTCACCGCTCCCCGTTTATTTTTAGCTTAACCTCAATCACCCCTACCAAATTGGAGACAAAGTTCCATGTTTAAGAGCAGAAGTGCCGATCAACCAGAAACCACTATGAAAGTAGATAATGCCAAATTGCAGATGGAATCCGAGTACGATCGCTCAGTTCCCCCTACCAAAACTGTTGCTCCTGCTACCGCTGCTGGCGCGAGCAAAGGCGACCAACAGCGCATTCATGGTATTGCTACCAAGATCCGTCAAGCCAAAAACAGCGAAGTAGCTTTGGCTATGGCCACTAGCGAATTGCAAAATATCTTGAACGTTGATCGGGTATTGGTCTGTCAGGTTAATGATAACAACACTGTTAAGGTCATCTCCGAAGCTGTTAACAGTGGCTTTAGTCCTGCTTTGGGTGCTGAGTTACCCCTAATTGCTTTTGGTGGTGACTATACTGCTGATTACCAAAATCAGCGCTATTTGGAATTGGACATTGTTTCTGCTTCTCCTCATCAAAAACAGGTATTAGAAACTCTCCAAGTTCGCTCACAGATCACCATTCCTGTCTTACTGAACGACTATGCTAATGACACTAATAGCTATGGACTACAAAAAGTCTGGGGCTTGCTGGTACTGCAACAGTGCAGCCGCACTCATCGCTGGACTGATGGCGAAATAAACTTGCTGGCTCAAATCACCTTAGAACTCACCTTTGCCATTCAACCTAGCTTGCCCTTGTTGCAGTTGGTACAAAACCGTGATCCGATCAACGCAATTAACCTCGAAGCTCAAGGCTTACTACAAAACTTGACCGAGACTGTGCGCAGCAGCTTAAAAGTCGATCGGGTAATGGTATTTGCTTACAACCCCGACTGGAGTGGCAAAGTACTTACCGAATCGGTAGATGTAAACTGGGTCAAAGCTGGCGACAGATTTAACTTTGATTACTCGATCAACAACGAAAACTACAAACAATATTATGCTGTTAACGATGTTCAGACTAAGAACCTCAGCCGTTGCTTGGTAGAAAATTTAAATTCTTTTCAAATTCGCGCTTACTTAGTAGTGCCGATCGTATACAATGATCAACTTTTGGGAATGCTCGGTGCCTACCAAAACTCTGGCCCGCGCAACTGGCAGAAAGGTGAACTTGAAACACTACAAGAATTTGCCACCAAGTTCAGCCAACCCTTGCAACAAACTCTGTACCAACGTCATCAGCAGTTTCAAAACCAGCAAATGACTGCCCAATTCCAACGGGAAAAAGGCTTGGCTAAAATGCAGGAACGGATTCGCAGCGCCAAAACCGAAGAAACTGTTCTACAAATCGCCACCCAAGAAAGTCGCAAACTCTTAGGAGTTGATCGGGTAGCTGTATATCGTTTCAACGCTGACTGGAGCGGTAACTTCGTGGCCGAATCGGTAGCATCGGGCTGGAACAGCTTAATGACCTCGATGCCAATGGTTGCGGATACCTTCTTACAACGCAACGAAGGCGGTCGTTACAAAGATGGCGGCACCATTGCAATTGATGACATCTACCTGTCTGGTCACCAAGCTTGCCACATGGAATTGCTAGAGCAATTTGAAGCTCGTGCTTATGCGATCGCTTCGGTCTTTGGTGCTGATAAGCATCTCTGGGGTTTAATCGCCATGTACCAAAACGATAAGGCGCGCAAATGGCAAGATGACGAGATCGAAACTCTCCGCCAAATCGGTTTGCAAGTGGGTATCGCTATGGAGCAAATCGGCTACCTAAACAAGCTGCGGATTCGTTCTGAACAACAACAAACTCTGGCTAAAATCACCGATCGCATTCGTCAAACTTTAGAAATTGATGCGGTTTTCCAAAATGTGACTCAAGAGTTGCGCACTGCGATGAATGCCGATCGGGCAGTCGTCTACCAATTCAATGCTGATTGGAGTGGTCAAGTAGTAGCTGAAGCCGTGACTAGTGGTTGGATGTCTTTACTAGTAGAACAAGGCAAAGATGCAGTACTAGCCAGCAATCGGACTCAAAGCGACCAATGTGTAGTGCGTAAGTGGAACACTGGCGACAACACTCAAACTGACACTTACCTGCAAGAAACTGCTGGTGGTCGTTACTCTAAGGGCAAAAAAGTTACTGTTGTGGATGATATCTACGGCAAAAACTTCCCCGAGTGCTACATTAACTCGCTAGAAAAATACCAAGCCAAAGCCTACATCATCGCTCCGGTCTTCCAAGGCGACAAACTCTGGGGCTTGTTGGCAGTCTACCAAAACGATGGGCCTCGCAAATGGCAAGAGAACGACAGTGAGCTAGTTATTCAAATCGCCAACCAGTTGGCCGTAGCACTACAGCTCACTAGCTATGTAGCTCAAATCCAAACCCAAGAAAAAGAATTGGCTGAGTCTTTGGGTCGGGAACGGGGAGCTAGAGAAGGTTTAGAGCAAGAAGCTATGCGCGTCTTGAAAGCATTGGAACCATCGTTCCGAGGCGATCTCACTATCCGTGCTCCATTGTCTGAAACTGAAATTGGTACAATTGCCGATGGTTACAACACCACTATTCAAAGCTTGCGGTCTTTGGTACGCCAAGTCCAAGTAGCTGCCAAGAGCATGAGCGAAAACTCTAGCTTGAACAACGTTTTGGTAGAAGGTCTTTCTAGCCAAGCTCAAGGTGAAATCGATCGCCTAGACTCTGCTCTGAACCAAGTAAAACTGTTGGAAACTTCTTCCGCAGAAGTAGCTGAGTTTGCAATGCAGATCGATCGGGCAGTAAATGCTGCTAACAGCACCGTTCAAAATGGCGATCGCTTGATTGAATGCACTGTAAACGAGATTTTGGAAATCCGCTCTACTGTGTCGGAAACCGGCAAAAAGGTGAAGCGCTTGGGTGAAACCTTCCAGAAGATCTCCAAGGTTGTAAGCTTGGTAGAAAACTTTGCTACTCAAACCAACTTGTTGGCATTGAACGCTTCGATCGAAGCAACTAGAGCTGGTGAATATGGTAAAGGCTTCGCAGTGGTAGCCGATGAAGTACGTTCCTTGGCTTATCAATCGGCCAATGCAACCACCGAAATCAGCCGCCTAGTAGACGAAATTCGTAGTGGTACTAACGAAGTTACCGAAGCGATGGAAGTGGGCATTGCCCAAGTAGTTCAAGGTACTCAGTTGGTTAACGAAACTCGCCAAACTCTCAGCGAAATCGTAATTGCTACTAGCGAAATTGGCGGCCTGGTGCAGTCGATTTCTAAGGCAGCTAACAACCAAAACCAAGAGTCCCAAAAGCTGACTGTGGTAATGAACGATGTAGCAGAAATCGTCATCAAGACTGCCGACAGCGCTACTCAGCTCTCGTCGTCTTTCAAGGAGCTGCTAACTACTTCCGAAAATCTGCAAACTAGCGTTAGCCGCTTTAAGGTTGACTAGGATCTCTTGGGACAATGGTAGAGGGTCAGACCTCTACCATTGCCACCGATCGATAACTGCAACCGCATCTTTCCCTTGACCGTTCGCGTTGCCCACGCCACCCCCAAACCCCATCTCCCATGACCGACTCTCAGATGACCGAATCACTTGATCAATACTTTGCGATCGAATCGGAAGAACTAATTCAAACCATTGAGCAAACCCTGATTGCTCTTTTGGAAGAAAAGAACATCGAGCGCGTCCATACCCTTATGCGGGCGGCGCACACAATTAAAGGTGGCGCGGCCAACTGCGGTTTAAAGACGATCGAAACTATTGCCCACCACTTAGAAGATGTCTTCCAGGCGCTATACCCAGAAGAACTAGTTATTGATGATGAATTAGGCGCATTGCTGTTAGAGGGCTATGAAGTTCTCTATACGCCATTGTCAGCGGTTTTGACTGGCTATGAATGCGACGAAGAACAAATTCTAGAACAAACTGCCGATTTATTTGCCCGTTTACAGGCTAAACTAGGTGACTTTTTTGGTCGAGAAGCTCCGCTGCCTACTGCTGAGGATTTAGGATTTGATGTAGTTGGCTTAATCTTTGGTGACAGCGTCCCCGAAGACTTAAATAATATCAGAGCCTCTTTGGCCACTGGTGATAAAAAACAAATTACTGAACTATTAAAAACCCAAGCCGAATTCTTTCTAGAACTTGGGGCTTCTTATAGTCTGCCAGGAATTAGTCAAATTGCCGAAGCAACTTTACGGGCGATCGAACTAAATCCTCACATGATTATGACGATCGGGGAAGCGGCTCTTGCTAACTTTGAACTGGCTCGCACTGAGATTTTGGCAGGCGATCGGGAAAATGGCGGCACGGTATCTGCGGCTCTAACTCAATGTTTAATTGCTACCGAGCCTCAAGCTAGTGAAGAACAATCTGTACCGGCTAACCCACGTCCAATCGCCGATCTGACAGATAATAGTGGTGATACCGATGATTTTTTAGGGCTGTTAGATGCTGGTGACTTTAACGCCAAACTGCCAGACAACGCAGAAGCTAGTGAATTCTTGGATTTCTTAGGTACAGATGATGCTGATACTGGCACAAATAACAGTGAATTATTTGATCTGTTTGATGTGGCGGCAGAACCTGCTGACAACGGTAATAGTGACTTGGCAGATCTGTTTGATGTGGCGGCAGAAACTGCTGAGAATAGTAATGGCGACTTGCTTGATCTATTCGATGTAGCAGCGAAAACTGCTGATAGCAGTGATCTGTTCGAGCTATTTGATGTGTCCGCAAAAGCGGCTCCAACTGAGGATGCTAATGATTTACTGGAATTAGTAGAATCAGAAGAATACGAATCAGTAGAAGTAATCGAAAACAGTGGTGAGCTCTCAGCATCGAAATTCATTCCGTTAGTAGAATCTAGTGGATCGCTGATCGATGAGCCAGAGGAATTAGCGTTTACTGATAATCAACCAGTAGCTAGTAACTCGCTGGCGATGGTTACACCAACTGCTGATAATCAATCGACAGCTTTGGCGACCAGTGCTTTCCCTGGTCAATTACCTGGACCATTCTCGGCGATCGATCGGATTCTTCATTCCATCTCCACCGAACTACCCGAAGCCTTAGCACCACAGGCTCCACCGGCTGCGGCGACGATCAACGTTAATGCTCCTACCATTCGGGTAGCGATCGAGCGTTTAGACAAACTCAGTCATGCGGTCAGCGAATTGTTGATCGATGAAAGTCAGCAAAATAATCGCACCGAAAATATCTATCAAATTGTCAAAGAAGCGATCGAAGAACTTGGTCGTGCCCACAACCAACTGGGTGCAATTCGCCACTGGTCAGACAAAAACCTGCTGCATGTAGATAAATCGCGTAGCCGCCGTCAAGAAGAGCACAAAGTACCAAAAGACTCTACCAAAGTAGCTTGGACTGAAGTAACTAGCGGAGCCAATCAGCCCAGCTTCGATATGCTAGAAATGGATGTGTATAGTGATCTACACATGTTGATTCAAAAACTCTCCGATCACATGGATCTGTTGGGTGAGAAACTAGAAAATCTGGAAGGTTCTAGTCAGCGACTGCGCAATAGTCAAAACAAACGCCAGCGCATCTTTGCTGTTGCTCAAGATGAATTGCTGCAAGCGCGGATGGAACCGATTTCTACCGTGTTCGATCGATTCCCTCGCCTAGTACAGCAGATGGTCACTAAGCACAAAAAACCTGCCGAGTTAATCTTGGCTGGCACTAGTGTTTTAGTAGATAAATCTACTGCTGAGAAACTCTATGATCCTCTGCTCCACCTAATTCGTAACTCCTACGATCACGGCTTGGAAACTCCTGAAGTGCGGGCTGCTCAAGGTAAAGGTAGTGGTCAGATTACCATTAGTGCCCATCACCACGGCAACCGGACAACTATCGAAGTTAAAGATAATGGTGGCGGATTGAACTTCTCCCGGATTCGGCAAAAAGCAGTAGAACAAAATTTGATTTCCGCAGATCAAGCTGCTGTAGCCAATGAAACCGAATTAGCTGAATTGCTTTTCCACCCCGGATTCTCAACTGCCGATAAAGTTAGTGAACTCTCTGGTCGCGGTATTGGCTTAGATGTAGTGCGGACTCAAATTGAAACTCTTCAGGGTTCGATTTCCGTGAAATCTGTGGTTGGTCAAGGCACTACCTTTAGTTTACAAATTCCGCTCAGCTTTACTACGGCTCGTTTGTTGATTTGTAAATCCCAAGGTAAAACCTACGCCTTGCTTTCCGATTCTGTGCAACAAATCATTATTCCACTGCCCAAACAGTTGCAAGAAAAGCCCGGTGGTCAAACTCTCTATCGCTACCAAAATGGTGCTCGTGAAGAGCTGATTGCGGTGCAAAACTTGGCCGATCTAGTTAGCTATAACTGCCCAGTAACATCTGAAAGACCAGAGGTTTCTCAAGGTCTGTTGATTATGGTGCAGGCGGCCAATGGCCGTCGCTGTTTGGCGATCGACAAAATTGTTGGTGAGCAAGAGCTAGTAATCACTCCAGTTGGTAACGTATTTGCTATGCCCACCTTCGTCCAGGGTTCTAGCACCCTTGGTGATGGTAGTTTGACCTTGGCGATCGACCCAGTAGCTTTACTCGATGAAACCGGCAGTCGCCCGGTCTCGATGCGAGCCAGAGAGAATACCTCTGCCAAACCGCAGTTGGCTTTAGCTGCTGAGGAGACTGCTATCGAGGCTGAACTCTTGCCTTACAACGCAGGCAATAATCAAATCACGGTCTTGATTGTGGATGATTCTTTGGTACAACGCCAAGGCTTGCTGCGTACTCTATCTGGAGCTGGCTACCAAGTACTCCAAGCCGCCAATGGTCAAGAAGCCCTGGCTCAACTCAATCAGCACCATGAAGTGCAAGTAGTAGTCTGCGATATCGAAATGCCTTACATGAATGGCTTTGAGTTCTTGAGCTACTGCCGCCAAGATGCTCGTCTCTCGCAGATTCCCACCATCATGCTCACGACTCGCAGTGGCGCAAAACATCGTCAACTTGCTCTCGCTCTGGGAGCCAAGGCTTACACCACGAAGCCCCATGCCGATCAAGAGCTGTTGACTGCTGTTGAAAACATGCTCAAAACCCCCGCTTTGGTCTAAGGTGATTTATTTCAAATAAAGTACCACCTAATTTTAGTGATTCAGTTGGGTGAGCGGCGCTGCCCTGAGCTTGTCGAAGGGAGCCGAACCCAACGGCAAAGGCACACTCATTTTCATAAGTCCTCCTCCCACCCTAATTTCTCGCCATGCTTCTTACTGATTTGCCCCAACAACGCCTTTCCACCACCGCCAATAGTGAAGACTTTTTGCGGGTGATGATGTTTTCGGTCTGCCAACCCCAAGAATCTGCCCCCAACTATTTCTTTGCGTTGCCCGCTGAGTCGATCGTCCGGGTCGCACCGGCTCCCAAAAACCTGGGTAACTTCAACCATGGCATTACTATGCTCAACATTGGGCCAGACATGGTAACGGTGGTAGATCTCTGTTACCGAGTAATGCCCGAACGAGTAACAACTCCAGCCGATCGGCAGTTTTTGATCTTTGTCCAAACCACCATGGACGAAGCCTGTGCGATCCCCACAGCTAACTTCCCGCTGTTGTTAGATATGCCGATCACCACCGTCCGTCCCATTCCAGCGGCCTATCGCCAAGTAAACGATATGAATTTTGCCAGTCACATGGCGATCATCGATCGAGAAGCTGGCGAAGCGCCTCTCCAAGTATTTTTGATTGGCATGAATTATTTGATTGCCGAAAAGTTAATGTCGATACCAAACGAAGAAAAACAGCTAGAATTAATGGCGGGGCGCAACTAGCCAGTTCTGCCCCAACTATCTTTCTGATAGCAGATTTTTAGAGGGCGGAATAATAATGGAATCTTTGACTTTGATGGTGGCTCCGGCAGCGGTGGTGCGCGGAGAAACAGCTTTACAGGAATCTTTAGACCAAATCATTCAACTCGGCGATCGTCCCCTAATTATTGGTGGCGATCGCAGTTTGGCGTTGTCTCAATTGACTTGTCTATTGACTGATCCCAGATTCCAGATCGAGACCGCCAATTATCATCCCGACTGCTGCGAAACCAGTCTCAAAAATTTGACGGCATCACTGCAAGCTCATCAGGCCAATGTGGTGATTGGAGTTGGCGGGGGAAAATGTTTAGATTTAGCGAAGCTGCTAGCACATCAAAATAAGTTGCCGGTAGTGACAATTCCCACCGCAGCAGCTACTTGTGCAGCCTGGACTGCCCTCTCAAATATCTATTCTCCCGCTGGTGCTTTTTTATACGATGTGTCTTTAGCCGTCTGTCCTAATTTATTGATTTTGGACTACGGAATTGTAGCTACTGCTCCCCAACGAACATTAGTAGCAGGCATTGGAGATTCGATCGCCAAGTGGTATGAGGCTTCGGTGAGTAGTGGTGCCTCCGATCGAACTCTGATCATCTCCGCTGTCCAACAAGCCAGAGTTCTCCGTGATTTGTTATTCCAAAAATCCGCTGCTGCCCTGGCTGAAGTTGGCAGTCCGGTCTGGCGGGATGTGGTAGATGCCAATGTTTTACTAGCAGGAGTTATTGGTGGTTTAGGCGGTGCCCAATGTCGCACAGTGGCTGCCCATGCTGTCCACAATGGTCTAACGCACCTTCCAGCTTGTCACGATATGCTCCATGGCGAAAAGGTAGCTTTTGGGATTTTGGTGCAGTTGCGTTTAGAAGAAATGGTGGCGGGCAATCAACTGGCGGCATCCTCACGCCAACAGCTCTTGGAGTTCTATCGACAAATTTGTTTACCCTGTAGCTTAAATGATTTGGGATTAGGTGGAGCGACGGTGGCTGATTTACAGCAGGCTTGTGAAATTGCTTGTCAGCCGCAATCTGATATTCATCGTCTACCTTTTCCGGTTACTCCTGAGCAACTATTGATGGCTCTAGTTTCGACTACAACTGTATCTCAATCCACAGTTTCTTGTTGATTTCCTTAAGACTTAATACTCTAATTCATCATATTAACCATGACTCGTCGTTACTTTAACACTGCTGGCCCTTGCCAACGTGATATTCATTACATGCTTTCACCCTTGACTCGTTTGCCCGACGTTGAGCAGTTCGTTGACCAACGCAGTTACTTCATAATTCATGCTCCTCGCCAAATTGGCAAAACAACAGCCATGATGGGTTTAGCCGAACAGCTTACTGCTAGTGGTAAATATACAGCCGCTTTGGTTTCTGCCGAAGTAGGCCAAGCTTTTGGTAAGGATGTTATTGGTGCAGAGCAAGCGTTGTTGAATGCTTGGCAAACGGCCATTGATTTTTGGCTACCTGCTGAATTTCAACCCCCAAAATGGTCTGATCTGCCAGCAGGTAGTCGCATTTCTCAGGCTTTGACGGCTTGGAGTAAAGCTTGTCCTAGGCCGATCGTGCTGTTGATTGATGAAATTGATGCTTTGCGTGATGATGCTTTGATTACAGTTCTCCGCCAACTCCGGGATGGCTATAATCGCCGACCAACTGGATTTCCGGCTTCCATCGGCCTAATCGGTATGCGGGATGTACGGGACTACAAAGTGGCCTCTGGTGGTAGCGATCGGCTACAAACTGCCAGCCCTTTTAACATCAAAGTAGAATCTTTAACTATGCGTAGTTTCTATGAATCAGAAGTGGCCGAACTATATCAACAACATACCGATGATACTGGTCAAGTTTTCACTCCTGAATCTATCAAACTAGTTTTTGACCTGACTCAAGGACAACCTTGGCTGGTGAATGCGATCGCGCGTCAACTCACAGAAGTTATTGCTCCAGACCCCACAGTAACTATTACTCCAGTAATGGTAGAAGAAGCCAAAGAAATCATTATCCGTCGTCAAGATACTCACCTAGATAGCTTAGCTGAACGTTTACGAGAAGATCGGGTGAAGGTGATTATGGAACCTATTTTGGCTAGCCAAGAACTACCGGTGACATCCAATGAAGATCGTCAGTATTTGGTCGATTTGGGACTATTACGGCGAGATCCAGCGGGGGGATTGGTGGTAGCAAATCCTATTTATCGAGAAGTGCTGCCGAGGGTTTTAGCTCAAGGGCCGCAAGATAGTTTGCCGATTATTAGCCCTACTTGGTTAACTACAACAGGTGAGTTAGATACCGATCGATTACTTCAGGCTTTTTTGGAGTTTTGGCTACAGCATGGGGAAGCATTGTTAAAGAGTGCTTCTTACCCAGAAATTGCTCCCCATTTGGTGTTGATGGCTTTTTTGCACCGGGTAATTAACGGCGGTGGAACTCTAGAGCGAGAATATGCTATCGGGCGAGATCGGATGGATTTGTGTTTACGCTATGGTGCGGTGAAGCTAGGGATTGAGTTAAAAGTATGGCGAACCGATCGGGCAGATCCATTAACAAAGGGTTTGGAGCAGTTGGAAGGATATTTGAATCGTTTGGGACAAACCAGTGGGTGGCTGATGATCTTCGATAAACGAAAAAGTGCTTTAGCTCTAGAAGATCGATTGAGAACGGAGTTAGTTCAAACAACAGCAGGCCAGCAGATAACGGTGGTTCGGATATAGGCAATACGGCTGTTTTCGGTCATAATGTGGGTAAATATATACCAAGCCGTCAATTACAGCAAAAAGCTTATGGCCTCGCCACAGACTATTTTATTCCTGGGAGCCAATCCTCAAGATACCAGTCGCTTACGGCTGGATCAGGAGTTACGTGATATTGGTGAGGGATTACAACGATCGCAGCAGCGCGATCGATTCAACTTAGAACAAAAATGGGCAGTGCGTCCCTGTGATGTTCAGCGGGCTATGTTGGATTTGCAGCCGCAGATTGTGCATTTTTCTGGCCATGGGGATGGCGAGGCTGGGCTGGTTTTTGAGGATGAGGCTGGGAAAAGTAAGTTGGTGGATGGTGCGGCTCTGGCTGGTTTGTTTGAGTTGTTTGCCGACCAGTTGCACTGTGTGGTGTTGAATGGCTGTTATTCGGAAGTGCAGGCCAAGGCGATCAGCCAACATATTCCTTATGTGATTGGGATGAATCAGGCGATCGGTGACGAAGCTGCGATCGCTTTTGCGGTGGGTTTCTATGATGCTTTGGGTGCAGGGCGAGATGTGGATTTTGCTTTCAAGCTGGGTTGCAATGCAATTCAGATGGAGGGTATTGCTGAGCATTTGACTCCAGTGTTGCTGAAGAAATCGATCGCAGCCGGTGGAAGCCAAGCCACCAATGATATACCACGTACTCCTAAGGCAGAAGCTTCTTCAAGTTCACCAGATCTGATGGAAGTCTTTTTTTCCTATGCTCATGAAGATGAGGCACTACGGGATGAGTTGGCGAAGCATTTGAAGTTGCTGGAACGGCAGAAGGTGATCAAAGGTTGGCACGATCGAAAAATTACGGCGGGTGAGGAGTGGAAGAATTCGATCGATGATCATCTGGAGTCGGCGGATATTATTTTATTGCTGATTAGCTCTGACTTTATGGCTTCGGACTATTGCTACGATGTGGAGTTAGAAAGGGCAATGAAGCGTCATGAACTCAAAGATGCGCGGGTGATTCCGGTGATTCTTCGATCGGTTGATTGGCATGATGCTACTTTTGGGAAGCTGGCGGCTTTGCCTACTGATGGGAAGTCAATTACTGAGTGGCCAAATAAAGACCTTGCTTTTACCGATGTGGTTAAAGGAATTAAGGGTGTAATTAAGTCACTTCAAACTGTTTAGCCTACTGCTGATCAGGATAATCGATCAACAAAGGAGTAGGACATGTGAACTGTAATAACCAGATTGTATAACAACGATTGTTCTTTTCTCCTACTATCATCGAGACAAGGATCTGTAGGCACAATTGGCCATTTTCATTCCTCAGATTGCTCTGCCGGAGACAAAGCCAAAAGCTCCGATCGAGATAAATTCAATAACAGCCGAGTATACTCACGACTATCTAATTTCATCAACTCAGGCACCACTGCGGACAAATCTTCATCGATCGCACCAAATCGTTCTAGTAAGATAGCTTCTATTCCCTCTGCTCTAATATCTTGAAAAGCTTTCGGTTCCTTTAGTTCAATTCCTAACATGGCAAGTACCTCATCTCTACTGAGTTCAGAAAATTTATAAACAATGGCCGTGATCACTAAGTCTAGTATTGCAGATCCTTCATTGGATGTCTCAGATTGCTGTAACATCTCTTTGGCTTTCTCTACCATCTCATTACTTGATAGCATTGTCAGAGCCATTAAGCCTAGACCCCAGGGTAAATCTTCGATTGCGCCCAATTCATCTAGATAGATACGGGTGATGCGACCGCTATCTAAGAATTCTTGTACCACATCTAGGCGCTCTTGTTCGATGTCGCGGGTGGGGTATATTACTACGGCTCGCCAGTCTTTGAAGCTGTCTCTCTCTCGGTAGGCGAAGATGCTAATTTCGGCTAGGAGTCTTTCGTAGAGTAAGTTATCTTTTGCCTGCTGAACTTCACAGAAGAAGACGTTTCCTTCGGGTGTTGGTGGTAAGAATACTCCGTCTGCTCGGAATGCGGTTTCTTTGACTTCAATGGAATCAAATCGGTATTCTTCAGCTTGGGGTGGAAAGCTAGATATTAGTTCAAAGAGGAGGGTGGGGGAGCGTTTGAACAGTTGATAGAATATTGTGTCCTGCTTCATAGAGAGATTTTTAAAGTATTTATATACTATCTCTTTTTTGAGGTAATTACCGAATATTGGTAAAAATGGGGCTAATGTTAGATATTTTTGATGAGTCGATCGATCTACTGGTTTTTCAGTCATAATTTAGGTCAATATATTTTGAGCAGCTCAAATACTGCCCAGAAACGATCGATCAAAGCGTTACCGTGAATTCGATGACACCACCAACTTCTCCAAACCGACCAGCACCGATCGATGTTTTTATTTCTTACTCCCACAAAGATGAAGATTTACGGGCAGAGTTGGATACTCATTTATCGCTCTTGAAGCAGCAGCGGAAAATTGCGGCATGGCACGATCGCATGATTGAGGCTGGTGCAGAGTGGGAAGTTCAGCTCAAAGCTAAGTTGGAATCAGCGTCAATTGTGCTTTTTTTGGTCAGCGCCGACTTTATGGCTTCGGAATATTGTTATGACAAAGAGATGCACTGGACGATCGATCGGCACAATGATGGCAAAGTTTTGGCGATTCCAATTATTCTGCGTCCCTGTGATTGGCAAGGTACGCTGTTTAGTGGACTTCAGGCTTTACCCAAAGATCAAAAGCCGGTGACTTTATGGGACGATCGAGATTCTGCATTTTTAGATATAACTCAGGGTATTCGTCGATCAGTAGATTCCATCGCAAAAAAAACCACCAATCGCCAGCCCAGCAACGTAGATCAAGAAAACAATAACTTAGCACTCCGGCCCCCTCTCCCGCCTTGGGAGAGGGCTGGGTTGAGGGTTCCAGGCTATTCACCCTTTATCACTGGTACACCAATCGAGCACCCCAAAAACTTCTTTGGTCGGGGAAAGGAGCTGAAGCATTTGTTTAATTTGCTCAAAACTCACACGCTGCGAAATGCTTTGATTATTGGAAAGAAGGAATCAGGGAAAACTTCCCTACTGAACTATCTTCAATCAATTACTACTACTTCAACTATTCAATTGCGTCCCGGACAGAAATCAAATTGGCTTACTGATGCTAGATTCTATCGTTGGATTTCTGTGGATTTCCAGGATGTGCATATGGCACAGCAGGAAAGATTACTGCGCTATTTATTGGAATCGATGCATTTACCTGTGCCAGCCCTCTGTGATTTAGCAAGTTTTATGGATCAAGTTAGTGGGCGGGTACTACAGCCAACTATAATCCTGATAGATAATGTCGATATTGGTCTAAAATGCTACACTGACTTAGACGATGATTTTTGGACTATTTTTTTATCTTTAACCACGAATCAGGAATATGAGAATCTAGTATTTGTGATGACTAGTTCTACAAAACCGAATGATTTGTCAGGTAATAGTCTACCATTTTTAAGCTTTTTGGGTGAGACCATCTACTTGTCGCCATTTACTGAGGATGAAGCTAAGGATTTAATTCTTAGCTCTCCACTACCTTTTGCAGAAACAGATATCAATCAGATTTTGACTGATAGTAACTGTTGGCCAGTACTAGTTCAAGAAAAATGCAAGAGCCATTTCTTTTATTTAAAAAATAATAAATTACATCCCAACTTTATTGTTGGTGGGGTACAACTATTGTTTCAGTTCATTTTTGCACCCTCTGTTTGGCACAAACAACTTCAGCATCTTGATCCATCACTCAACAAAAGTTTTTTACTGAAAAAAATATTCAAGCAAGATTTTTGGAAACAAAATCAAACTCGACAACTTGTGATTCAGGCTCTATTTCTATTGCCAGTATTATGCGTACTTCCTTTAATCGTTGGACTGCTACCAATTGCCAATACTCCTGTTGTATGGAACAGAATACTACTCGGCACTTTTTACATTACAGCAATGATTAATGTTAGTGGTTTACTGCTAGGCTTGTCTTCTAGTATGCAATTAATTAAATTCACTGGTTCTTCAGGGCTTTGTATATTGTTTCTTAAAACAGCACTCCTCTTATCTCATGAACTAATATTTATTGCTTCAGTGATTCTTTTTGTAATTGGTATTTGGTCTAACCTTTTATTTAGTATTTCATATGAAGTAAGCAACCTCAGTCGTAAAAATACTGGTAAAGTCAACATAGCAATTGGTCTCTTCATCAGCGTAGTTGCTGGTATAGTTTTTAGTCAGCCATATAATTTTTTATTTGGGTTTAGAGTATCGATAGCATTTTTAGCAGGTTATGCAATAGAAGTATGGAGGCCATTAATTATGGCAGTGTTATTTATTCCGTGGCACATTTTAATTTATCGAATCGATCAAAAACAAGCTGGAGTCTATGATAGCTTGTTACCAAAACACATCGCTTTTTTAGATGAATTTCAGTATTTACCAATTTGGGGATTAGATAAACATCTTTTACTAGTACTCGAAAATAATCCAATTGAAGGACAAGCCATTCTAAAGCATCTCAAAATCAGTCATCAAAAATGGGCAGCTCGATCTGCCCAAGTTGAACTAAATTATCGTCATATAGAAAGATGCAGTAATGCTGTTGAAATAGGTAGGGTTCAGTATTCTTTGAACATTGATGATAGTCCTGCTGCCACAATGTTTCACACTTTTGCTGGCATTAGCATTGATGTGAATACAGCTCTCTACCAATCCAGAATCGACAAAGAATGTATTGATTTCACGGCTATTTCTGATCGACTAACTAACCTCATCAATGAATTAACTATTAGTAAGGATAAATATGCTATACGCTTTCGTCCAATTGCCCAATGCTGGCAAAAAATCATTGACCGACATCTTCATAACCTGATTAGAGAAATTAATTCTCCTTACATCAGTAATATACCCGTCACCAACCGCAAACAACTATTTATTGGTCGTACCGATATCAGCGAACGATTAGAAAAACTATTGCTCGATCGACGTAGCCCCCCACTACTACTTTATGGTCAACGTCGCACCGGCAAAACCTCCCTGCTCAACAATCTCGGCAGACTATTACCCACCAGCATCATTCCCCTCTTCGTCGATCTCCAAGGCTCTATCTCTAGCGCCAAAGACCACACCGGCTTTCTTTACAACCTGGCCAAAGCCATGATCAACTCCGCTCAACGTCAGCGCAACCTCAAACTCCCCCCGCTATCTTACGAAACCCTCGCCACCGACCCATTCACCCGCTTCGACGAATGGCTAGACACCCTAGAAACCGCCCTAGCCGGTAACACCGCCCTCCTAGCCCTCGATGAATTTGAAGCCCTCGATCGAGTGCTCAACGAAGGTCGCTTCAACGAAAATGATGTCTTGGGCATGTTGCGCAACCTGATTCAACATCGTCCCACCTTCAAAGTACTATTAGCTGGCTCTCATACCCTTGATGAATTTCAACGTTGGTCTAGTTACTTAATTAACGCCCAAGTAATTCATTTAGGTTACTTACAAGAATCCGAAGCTCGTCAATTAATTGAAACCCCGATCGAAAACTTTGCCCTCCGCTACCAGCCCCCAACCAGCCAAAGAGTCCTAGATATCACCCAAGGCCATCCCTTCCTCGTCCAACTCCTCTGCGCCGAAATAGTTGCCCTCAAAAACAACCAAGACCCCAGCGTTCGCCGCCTTGCCACCCTCGCCGACGTAGAAGCCGCCATCCCCGAAGCCCTAGAACATGGCAGCATGTTCTTCAGCGACATCGAGCGAAACCAACTAGATGCCCCAGCATTGGCTGTATTGCGCTACTGTGCCCAAAAAGGAGAAGCTGCAACTATCAGCAAATCAGAATTGGAACAGCGCTTTTCGTTGGAGTTTGAGGGAGCGATCGATCTATTGCTCCGCCGCGAACTCATTGAAGTTAAACCTGCTGGCTACTGCATACAATTAGAATTGATCCGTCGGTGGTTCGATCGCTGAAGTCACAAGCAGAGATATCATAAAAACGGAACCCCAGCGCTCATAAAGAATTATGACTGACCAGAAAGTCTACAAACCTGTTGTTTGGATTAGTAGCTCTCTACAAGATCTTAAAGACTTTCCGCCGACCGTTCAAAGTGATATAGGCTATGCTCTTTACTTTGCCCAAGATGGTATCAAGCATCCCAACGCCAAACCGCTGAAAGGCTTCAAAGGAGCCGGAGTCTTAGAAATTGTTGAAAATTATGATGGTGATACCTATCGAGCAATATATACCGTTAAAATGGCAGGAGTCGTGTATGTTCTTCATACTTTTCAGAAAAAATCAAAGCAGGGTATTTCAACACCTCAGCAAGACATTAACTTAATTGAAGCCAGATATAAACTAGCAGAAGCTCATTACATAGAAAATTATGATCAGCAAAACTAGCGATACCAAATCTCCAGATACTCTAGTCACTATAGGCAGCGATAACATTTTTGCAGATTTGGGTTTACCGAATCCTGGAGAAATGTTGGTAAAAGCCGAGTTGTCGAAACAAATCTATCTTCGCTTACAAGATCAAAAATTCACTATAGAAACTGCTGTAAACAGATTGGGATTAGAGGCTAATCAAGTAACAGCAATGTTTGATGGTAAGTCTTCCGAGCTATCGATCGAACAACTTTTTCGAGCACTCAATGCTCTAGACTGTGATATAGAAATCATTATCAAAAACAAAGCTAATAACCAATCAGCTTCTCAAACCAAAGTAATTGTTTAAAAATAATACTACCTAAAATTGCAATGAATAATCATCTCGCCTATTGATATGATTGAAATATATTGACACTAATATATCGCTACTGCAACGCACCGGAGATCGCAGCAGTCTTGATACTCCTTTTGCAAGGGTGGCTGAAGATTGTTTCTTGAAGTATCATGTTTTGAGGAAGTCGATGATTCGGAGAGATCTGTAATTACATTAACGGCTAAATCGTAAAGTTCGATAAATTCTTGAACCCCATTTGAGGAAATCTTTTTCATGGTAAAACAAACAGGATTGATTTGTGTAGCCCTGCTCAGCAGCATATTACTATCGGTAAAATCTGCTGAAGCAAAACCTAACTCAACTATCAAAAATTCAGATAGTTCGACCGCACAAGCTGCTCCTGCTATCCCAAAGCAAATTTCGGAAGAGAAGAAATTGCTACTACGGCAACTGGTAGAGATGACTGGGAGCAAAAAAAGCTATGAACAGACACAGCAACTAATGGTTGCACAGATGCAGCAGCAATTTAATTCCCTCGGTGGTCGATCGGGCAGCACTGATATCAGCAAATTCATGAAGGAATTCAACGAGAAATTCACCTATGAACAAATGCTTGAAACTGTTCTTTATCCTACTTATGACGAGTATTTCACCGAGGATGATATCAAGGGCATGATAGCTTTCTATAAAACACCCACAGGTGAAAAAATGATTTCCGTCTCACCTCAACTTACTCAAACCATCTTCAAACGTACATTTGAGGTGCTCACACCATATATTGCAGAAATCACCGACAAAATGAAGAAACCGACAAAGAAAAGAAAATAGCTGAGTTTAGAGAGTTCTAAACTTCCCTAAATTAAGGTTGTGCAAATTTATCCCAACGGCCAGAGGAGGTCGATTGAATACCGATCGACCTCTTTTGTTTTAGCTGCATTCATCCAAGTTCAAGATAGCGGTGGATATCAAGGTGGTGATAACCACCCCATAAATATGCCAACATTGGCAGCTCCTGCGCCATAATCTAATGAAGACATTTCTCGCAATTGAAGCACATGATACCCACCGTAATTGAACAGTCAGGCAGAGGCGAGCGCGCTTTTGATATTTATTCGCGGCTGCTGCGCGAGCGGATTATTTTTTTGGGTCAGCAGGTAGACTCCGACATCGCCAACCTGATCGTCGCCCAGCTTCTGTATTTGGAATCCGAAGATCCCGAAAAAGACGTGTATTTGTACATCAACTCCCCCGGTGGCTCTGTCTCAGCAGGCATGGGGATATTTGACACCATGAACCAAGTTCGTCCTGATGTTTCGACCATCTGTGTGGGCTTCGCAGCCAGTATGGGTGCCTTTTTGTTAGCCGCAGGAGCCAAAGGCAAGCGTCGTAGCTTACCTAATTCCCGGATCATGATTCACCAGCCTTTAGGTGGTGCCCAGGGTCAGGCTACCGATATTGAAATTCAGGCCAAGGAAATTCAATATATTAAAGACAACCTGAATGGTCACTTAGCGACCAACACTGGCCAACCTCTGAGCAAAATCCAAGAAGACACCGAGCGGGACTTCTTCATGTCCGCAGCGGATGCGGTGAGCTATGGCCTGATTGATGAAGTGATCGATCGACCCCAACTCTCTGTCGTCAAGTAATGAGCGACTTTGATATCGATATCGCCCCAATGATCGATCATTCTCTGTTGGTGGCTACGGCTACCCCAGAGGATGTGACTCGTTGGTGCGCCGAAGCCGAGCGTTATAACTTTGCAGCCGTCTGTATTCATCCTCGCTATGTGCGGTTGGCTGCGGAGTTACTAAATAACAAACGAATCAAGGTCTGCACCGTAATTGGTTTCCCTACCGGAGCCACCACTTCAGCCGTGAAGCTTTACGAAGCTCAAGAAGCAGTCGATAACGGCGCGGAAGAACTGGACGTGGTGATTGATCTGGGCAGCTTAAAAGCGGGCAAAGTTGATGACGTGCATAAAGACCTGGCCGCAATTTGTAATGAAACCGGCAAGACCGTCAAGGCCATTTTAGAAATGTCTTTGCTCACCCCCGAAGAGCAACGAATTGCCGCTGAAATCTGTATGGATGCGGGTGCCAGTTACCTGAAAACCAGTACTGGTTGGAATGGTGGCGCCACGGTGGCCGATATTAAATTGCTGGCTGAGCTATCTAAAGAGCGAGTAGGTATCAAGGCTTCTGGTGGTATTAAGAGTCACGCTGAAGCGATCGCCCTCGTTCGTGCCGGAGCTACCAGATTAGGGACTTCGCGGGGTGTAGACCTACTGAAAGACCGCAATCGACCAACTCGCAGCAAAGGCGATCAAAGCGCCGATGCTGACCGAGACAGAGAAAACGCTGATGACCAGTACTAGTAAGACCT
>JANOXZ010000558.1:0-5483 GCA_031418695.1 Synechococcales cyanobacterium VAR_35_metabat_10 | reverse complement strand
GATTTTTCTCCTTAGAAAGTCACACGCACCCGTACTTCACTACGTTTGGTGGTGGAGTACTCCTCGATCCCAAAAACCAACCTGTTAAAATAAATTACGCATTGACGCTTCAGCTTAGACAAAACATTCCGTCAGGTGCAGTTGCAATTGCTGATTTTGAGAACCCAGCAAACATTGACAAACCGTTACGTGCTACTCACGTCTTTACTTCTACCAAGAATCGAATTACGCTAATTTCACCTCATCTAAGTTGCGTGACAAACGGACGAAATTACCGAGTGTTGGTTACTCTTTATAGTGATGCGAAGCGAACACGTATTCTGGGTACTCATGAGCAACTTCTTAATTTCACACTCCCACCAGCTCAACTTCAGCAGCTAGATATTCGCCAATGTCAAAAGTAAGCTAAAGCTTATCGACCAGATTAGAAATTCGCCGGAAGAAAAGGGAGCAAGAAGAGTTGGTAGCGCTCGCTATCCAATCAAATGCAGCGGACGGTTGAGTTTTGGTTTACGATGCCAATTGCTTCACACTAACCCTAATCGCATGGCTACTATTGCGGCCTGAAAGCGATCTCTGATCATAGTTACACTTTAGCTAAAGAAGTTACTAATCTTAATTCTGCATAACGATATCCTTACGTCAGGCTCAGAGGTCATTTTGCGTCAGACATAGGGTGTGTTAAGCCCTTTACTGACGGCATTGGGAGCCTGAATTCCGTTAACTCATTACGACAGCCAAAATCGAGGGGGCTGGGGAGGTTTCGTTTTTGCCGAAGTCCGAGCGCCTGCCGTCAACTTTGCGCAAAAACGTAGCCTCACTGGCCACCAACTAAGTGCAATTATCACCCATCATCCGCTGAGAATCCATTATTGACGACGAATCAACAAGCGTGGCGATCGAACCCCTTGCACGACCACCGATCGATCATCAAACCCCTCAGAAACCCCATCGCCCTCAACAAACCCCCTGACCCCAACGCGATCGACAACTTTCCTCGGCACCACCAGCAACTCATCAACTTCAACAGCGATCAAAGGCTCACTGCCAATTCACTGACTCTGTTGCAGCACTGTGGAATCGGGGATGACGAGGGGTTCCATAGGTGCGGTGGGATTTTGGGTCTGGGGATCGATCAATAAGTAAAGAGAAAGAGCTAGTGCTTAGTAATGCAGAAAACTCCTGAACAGCCTGCTGGTCAAGAGTTTAGGCTGTTTTCACGGATTTTGCGGCACAAGAGAAGTGCCTTTGAGCAATCTTGCCCAACTTTCAGTGATCTGAAACCCAATATCCTCGTTAAGAAAATTCATGAATTCTACACCGTAAAGTCTTTCTGCGCAAGCGACACAAGAATTCTCTGCACCACTAAGGCGTTTGCTCTGTATTTTTAATTCATTTTTTACATTTTATAATTTGTTACATAAAATAGCTTAAAATTGTGAAAGAAAATTAATATTGTTAAGTTTTTTCAGGTAAAATCCGATCATGACAAAAGCAATTTGGAACGGGACTGTTTTAGCCCAAAGTGACAGTACTGTAATCGTGGAAAGAAATCACTATTTTCCGGCAGATTCTATTAATAAAGAGTATTTCCAAGAAAGTGATACTCACACCACTTGTCCTTGGAAGGGTGTAGCTAGTTACTACAGTATTGAGGTTGATGGACAAGTGAATAAAGATGCTGCTTGGTACTATCCAACAGCTAAGGAAAAAGCAAAAGAGATTGAAGGTTATGTGGCTTTTTGGCGTGGTGTAAAAGTGGAAGGTTAACTACAAATAAATAAGCCAGCCTTCGCGGGCTTTGTTTTGATAGCAGCATCTTTCAAAATGTTAGTGTTTGGCGAACCAAAGATTATCGAACCTCAACAAAGCGATCGACAACCTTCCTTGGCATCAATTTCAACAACGATCAACGGCTCCAAAGCCAAAACCCAACGATATCGCCGATCGATCACAGAAGCCGCCAGAACCACAATCCTTTGCTCACAGCCAATTCGATAGCTCCGCTGAGGAAGCATCGGCAGCTCACCGGCAAGGGCTTCAATGTCCCCAAAGCTAGCCCGCCGCACGATCGTAGAACCACATCGCTCAGGGCGAAAATCTGAGAGCGCAAGGTAGCTGACAGATTCACTGGACTCCATGACCCAAGCCGCGCTGAACTCTGCTATCTGATGGCGATCGCCCAGGTCATCATAGGGAATCTTTGGGGTCAGTTTGGCCATAGTTTTTGGATTCTTTGTAGCAGATTGGTGGCTGGCCTTAATTCTTTTTGGGCAGCCTCAAAGCTATCAGCAGCGGTGCAGATTACTTTGAAAGAATTAGTAATCTCGGCGGTGGTAGCTCCTTTGATAAATTCGATCAGTTCTCCATTGCTGCGATTGAAATAATTTTTCTCTAGCTCTATTCGCGCTTGGTCGTAAGCAAATTGGAGGGTGGGATAAGTGCTTAACAATGGGCGGATCAATTTGATCGGCTGTTCTAGAAGTTGGGCATTAGCCTGAATTTGTTGGCCTAAGTCGTGTATTTTAGCTTGGAGATCTGCGGGGAAAGGGCGTACTTGTTGGGCAACAGCCACAATAAAAGCTCCCATGGTTTCACAGCTCAGGGAAGGACAATAAATTTCAGTTGATTGGTCATTATTACTCATAACATTAATTTATGGTTTCGCTATGGATCACGGTCTTTGATGGAGTCGATCGAAGCTAAGAAGCTTGTGATTTTAGCCAATTCGCCAAATCCTCGACCTTTCTAAATTTCAGTAGAGCCTTTGATAATGCTTCTAGCTGCTCGATCGGCAAAGCAGTCACTTCCCGAAGCAATTCTATTGGCAACTGTCCACAGCTCTCTTCTAGTTGACTAAGAACTGTGTCCAGCTTGCCTTTGGCGTAAGTATCTTTATAAACGCGGGTTTCTTCAAATTGAATATCTAGCATTTGGTCTATCTCCTGAGGACTTTGATCAAGGAACATATAACTCATAACGCGCGTGACTAACTCAACTATCGCCTCATACTGCTGAGGCTGCTCTTTTGCACGGGCTATGATGTCTCTAGCTTCTGCTGGTGCCTTGTTGGGGGTACCGTCGTTAGGACTGCCAGGGACACTATCAAATGCAGGTCACGAATATTACCTAATTCATCCAGGTATATGATCTGCACCTGGTCAGAATTCAACAAAGCTCGGTATGGGTGGGTGAATCTTTGCTCTGTACTGCGAGAGAGGTAAATCATCACACATTGCCAGTCATTATAAAGCTCTCTTGACCTGTAAAACAGTGAGAAAAGCTCTGCAAATATCCGCTCATAAAGCTTTGGGTCTGGCTGCATTTGAACTTCTGCCAAGTACATTGTACCAGTTCCATCAAGCACAAGCGGCTCAAAGACTCCATCGATCGTGAAAGTCGGCTCCTTCACTGCCACAGAATTGAACCTATAGTCAGCAGCATTTAGAGGTGGGTCGCCGGTTAGCTGAAACAGTAGCTCGGGGAATTCCTTGAATATCCTGTAGAAAAGGGTGTCGCGTCTCATTTTGTTTGTCCTTCACTCCATGCCCTGAGCAATAGTTACAGTCAGGAAAGTTCCAATTTTAGTTTAGTTGATCGCTTTAGTGTTGAGAGCAAAGCTCCATAGAACCGAAACACTATGGAGCAAGCCCCATGCAGAAACTACAAATCTCTTCGCCAATCCCTCTAAACGCGATCGAACAATTCGCTACTCTGCTCAACCAAGGACAGCGCCTCACCCAAGATACCGTCATCACCGTCATGAACGAAATCTGTGGCGCTACAGCAGCCGAGGGAGGCTGGGACTGGAAACAAGCAGACAACCTCATAGAAGCCGCCTTCGTCCGTGTTCTGCTCGACAACCCAAGCTTCCAAGACTTCGATGGTCTGCAAGGGTTGGTGCCCCACCAGACGATTAGATCGGAACAGCAAATCGAGCTGCAACAATTTTCCACACCCTTGGCACTAGCTAACATTGCAGCCACCGCAGCTCAAATTACTGCTGAAGACTCTGTACTAGAACCATCGGCTGGTACTGGCATCTTGGCTGGTTTGGCCGGTAGAATCACCCGCAACCTGATTCTCAACGAGATTTGCCCAGAGCGATCGGCTATTCTGGGGCATCTATTTCCTCACCTACCAATTTATAACTATAACAGTGAACAAATAGACGATTACTTGGAGCAGTCCACTAGTCACCAGCCTACTGTGGTGCTGATGAATCCACCATTTAGTTCGTCTCCTAACCAAGCCAAGCGCAACAGACAGGCGGTGTTTAGCCATATTAGATCGGCCATCGATCGACTGGCAGATGCTGGCCGATTGGTAGCGATCGCTCCTCACTGGTTCAACCCAGAGATGTGCCATTCATTCACCAAATATCCCGCGCAACTGCTCTTGTCTGCATACATACCGGGGAAAGTATTTCGCTATCATGCGACCACGATGGAAACCAGATTGCTGGTCTTTGACAAGATCGAAAATTGTGGACCAGTGCCATCGATCGACACCTCCTTTGAAGAGCTGCTGGATATTGTTAAAGCCTTACCGCTCAGACAACTAATGCCCGTTGCTCGGCTTCTTGCTGCTGAGGTCACTCCAGCTCCAACGATTCCCAAGATTGTTGCCTCCACTGATGCGAACAGAAATCGAAGGACTCCAACAGAAACCCAGCTAATCTTGATACCACCACCGGCTAGCCGCCAGGTCGTCCAGGCCAGATCGGTAGCAGTGATTCCTATTAACGGCTTTACTGGCGCGGTTTTGTTGGTGTATAAAGCTGCTGAGATCATCACAGATTCATCAGATTCTGAAGGGATTTATGAGCCTTATAAGTCTAGCCCGATCGAGATTCAAGGAGCGATCGAACACCCCACCCCCTTGGTGGAATCAATGGCGATGGCTTCTGTAAGAATGCCGGTGCCCACTTATCAACCATTACTACCAGCAAACTTGGTACAGCAAGGCATCCTCTCCCATGCCCAGTTGGAGGCGATCGTCTTTGCTGGTGAAGCCCACTCCCAAATGCTAGAAGCTCATTGGTACTTCGACCCCGAAACCAAGCGGATATCGAGAGTTGAGGACAAGGATGGAACCCAGTACTGTAGAGGCTTCTGGGTGGGTGATGGAACTGGTGTAGGCAAAGGCCGGGAAGCCTCTGGAATCTTCTGTGATAACTGGCTGCAAGGACGGCGGAAGGGTTTGTGGCTCTCCAAGAACCCCACATTGCTCGAAGACGCTCGGCGGGATTGGCAATCATTGGGCGGCAACCCTGATCAGATGGTGCCCATTGGCAAATACCAGCAGGGTGACACCATTGGTCTAACCGAAGGTATTCTGTTTGTCACCTATGGCACATTGCGAGTAGGAGCGAAGCAGGGCAAGCAGTCTAGACTTGACCAAATTATCAATTGGTTGGGTGAAGACTTTGATGGCTGCATCTGTTTCGATGAAGCTCACATGATGGGTAATGCCATGGGCGA
>JANOXZ010000557.1:0-13288 GCA_031418695.1 Synechococcales cyanobacterium VAR_35_metabat_10 | reverse complement strand
TATTTTCGCGCATTTCCCACGGAGAAGTGATCGTCACCCGGTTAACAGCTTCTTTCGTTAACAATCCGAACACACCCGCCATCGAGTCTCCGGTTACTATTTCAACGTCCTTACTAGCCTTGACAATATTAATGGCATCTTTCATTGACGGTGATTGACCATCTTCAGCATTTTCACTGGCATCGGGGATGACGACAAAAGCTTTAGCTCCTTGCTGTTTAGCCGACTCAATTGCTTGTTTTATTTTCAAGGGTGGGCGATCGCAAGCTAAACAAGACAAATGAAATTGCTGGTGATCTTCTAAAATACTATTTTTCATGTCATAAGTAGAACTGCCCTGCTCCACAAAGGCTTTTCTGAATTCACTTGCTAGAGAGTCACTGTAAGCGTTTTCCTTAGTGTAAAACACTGCCACCTTGCGAATCTTTTTGACATTTAGTAAATGAGCAGCCATCGATGTTGCGGTAGATTGATCTTTAGCAACTGTTCGAAAGAAAATGTGCTTATTACTATTGCGGGCATATTCATTTAGTTTTTCGGAGGTGCTGGTGGGCGAAATTATCACCATTCGGTCAGGAGCTTTATCATAAATTTTGAGGGCTTCATTGGTTGCATCACTAACATGGTGGCCAATCACAGCAATAATTTCTTGGCGTTCGATCAGTTCTTTTGCCATGAGCTGAGCAATAGCTGTGTTATCTTGATCGTCAACTAAAACTACTTTTAGCCCAATATTTAACTCCATGGCTCTAGTTTGAGCGTAGGCTACTCCCCGCAAAATATTTAGCCCTTTAGCATTTTCTCCATTGAATCCGGTTGCTACGGCAATCGTGTAGTTCTGGGGCTTTTTATCTATTTTAATCTTACTGTTATTTAAGTAAATTAGCGCTTCCGGATCTTTGGTATTGCGCCAAACTTCATCTAAGGATTTTGCTGCTGCTGACCATTTTTGATCAGTAATTTGTTGGATGCCTTTTCTCTTCAGCTTGGCCATCTTACTAACTTCGTCTTTCTGAGCTGGGCTAATACTTAAGGTGTTTTTTAAATCATTGGTGCTAAAGAAAGATTTTTCTCCGCAGCTTATGTAGTCTCCAGATACTTTATCACAAGCTTGCTTCGTCTGTTTTTGCTCTGGTTTGATTGGCAGAACTAAGCTAGTGACTATGGCTCCACACATTACTCCGGCTGCAAAAACCAAGCTGGTTTTTAATGTCTGCTTGTGGTCTGTGGCTTGCTCGACTTTTTGCAGTCTGCGCAGAATTTTCTTGGTATTTGCAGGACGATCTTGAAATTTGTGCATGGTCATTTCTTGCAAAAGCTTGTGCAATGCCGATGAAATGGCCTGATTGGGCACAAAGGTATTTTGATTATTGAAATCACTACCCATCAGTAAATACATTAGAGTTTTGCCAAGGGCATAGAAGTCAGATTGGGTCACGGCTTTACCCGAAAATTGCTCTGGGGCGGTAAAACCAAAAGAACCAACAGCCGTATTACTAATTATTTCTTTGTTTATTTGCTTGGCACTACCGAAGTCAATTAAAATCAAATCTTCGTCAGGTTTACAGATAATATTGGAGGGTTTGATATCTCGGTGGATTATTTGCTGGTTATGGAGATAGCTAATAGTTCCAAGTAGTTGCTTGAGCCATTTAACGGCTTGCTCTTGGCCGATCAAACCATTTTCAATTACCCATTGTTCCAAGTTTTTACCTGGAATATGCTCCATTATCAGGCATAGGATTTCTTGACGATCCTCAAGCGGAACTGAGAAACTGTCATATCCCTTGGGAATACCGGGATAAATCAACTTATCACTCAATAGTTGCTCTTGTTCAAACAACGATCTTGCTTTTGGATCTGTGCTGATCAATGTCTTTAAGACAAAAATCATTGCTGGCTGGTGAATATCTGTGATATAAAATAATTCGGTTGCTGCACAATGTCGCTCACAAATAAAACCTATGATGTGATATCGATCGTGAATTAGCAAAGGCGTTTGACAGGCTTGGCAAGCCCTTACAGTATCTGGGTTTTCCCGGTTTTTACAATGTGGATTTAGACAGTACAACATCAGGGCTACAAGCTACTGGCTTTTTGTAAAATGTATTTACGTACAACCGGAGACAGGGTAAAAAGAATAGTTTCTTCGGAAACGATTTCTAGCAAGCAGCGCCGCTCCAAAGAAAGCAAAATTTCTAACGACTGTGATTGAGTGACTTCTGTGAACTCTGCACAGAGCCATTCTCTGGTAACTGGCTGGATTGATTGGGCGATCAATTTCAATATGTCTAGTTCTATTGGCGATAAATGCCGCACCCGTTCAGCAATGACATTATCTAACTGATGAACTACGATGGTATTCATTTTTAGAAAAGCAGTAGCCGAACCCTGACAAATTTCTTGAATCAAACTCGCAATCATATTTAATGCTAGCGGGTGGCCACGATAAAGTTGAATCAGTGTATCCCAGGCTGCCTGGTTTTCTTGGAGTTCTCGATGTCGTAGCAGTGAGATGCTATCATTACCGAGTCCTTCTACTTTTAGTGACTTGATGTATGGATTCAGTCCTTCTAGTAGTGCTAACTCAGCAGGCTTCTCGCTACTGATAATGATGACGCAGCTATTGTGTTTAACGATGCCAAGCTGTTGAAAAAATCTACTGAACTCTTGAAATTCTGCTTTAACTTGCCCAGCGGCTCCTCCGCCTAAGAGAATTTCCCAATTATCGAGAATGAGCAAAATGCGATGATGCTGTAGCAATGTAAATATTTGGGTGGCATCTGTTTTTAGTAGATTAGCAAGGCTTTGAGTCAATATTGCCAACGAAGACTCGGCATGGATTGATACCCACAAAACTGCTTCAAATTGATCTTCTCTAGTATCCGATCGTACTTGTGATTCCACCCATTCGGCGGTGAGCGCAGTTTTACCAATGCCACCCATCCCCCACAGCGCAATCAGGCGACATTCCGCGCTCCAGTCTGTGAGATTTTTTAGCTCGATCGATCGACCAAAGAAAACTGGGATATCGGGCATGGCACTCAAGTCCATTTGCATCTGATTGGCAAATTCTTCTATTTCAGCCATTGCTTCCCATTCATCGATACCCACAGCTTGATAAATGGCAATAAAAGCACCTTGATCGATCGGCTCTCGCCGCCAGAAACGCTTCAAGGTAGCGCGCGAGGTATGAGCGGCGCGGCACCAAATTTCAGATTGTTTGAGCCATCCTTTCCGGCGACGGGCGCGATCAATCTGTATTATTCCTGGCTCAGAAGCACGAATTGTAACCATGTGAACAGATGATAAAAGCGAGTTTGGCCAACTGTTAGATAGTATATACGATACTGGATGGCGGGTGATTTGGCCATTGATGAGCCAAAGGTGAGCCAAGCTGCGCTGTATTTTTTGAGATAGTGAAAGTGTAGGTATTTATTCACCTCAGGATTTTTAACTCATGAATAAGCAATGGATTAGAAGTATCATAGTTTCTGTAGCCATTGTAGTGGTGATCCTCTTTGTCAACAGCTATGGCTCGTTTGCACAGGGAAATCCCTTTCACTGGAACCACATCAATGTTGATATCGATGTCCAAGAAAATGGAGATATGTTGGTCACTTTCCCTATGGTTATATTTGCATTTTGCTTCTTGGCTATTTTTGCCGTTCTTGCTTTGCTGATTTATAGAAAGCATTGTCCTGATTGTAAAAAATTGACCTTAAAGCGAACCAGTAAAAAATCATCCTACGCAAAAGCTACTGGTACTGGTAAGACTCGGGTAATTCATCATTGTCCAAACTGTTCTTACCATCACGAATATATTGCAGTATCTACGCTTGGTTATAGTGACAGTGGATACAACGGTGGAAGTGGTGGCGGCTACGATGCTGGAAGTGGTGGGGGCTATGGCGGTGGAGATGGAGGAGGTAGCGGCGACTAACAATTTCGTTATCTCTCCAAATAACGTCGAGTCAGATTATTTTCCTGGGCTGGTTGTAAGTCCAGGAAATTTATCGGATAGGATGAATTTATTGAAGGGGAGAGTGTAATGGTTTCGCTGTTTCCCCCCTTTGAATTGCTAACTGATCGCATCATAAAAAGCCTTGATCGCTTTTTGGATTTCCTGAGAAAGTTGAGAATCAGCAATGATTCCAGCAGCATCTAGCTTTTTGCCCATCAAGGGGATGGCAATAGATGCTTCTGGAATCACCCGACCAGCCATTGTTGTCACAATTTCAATTAAGGATGCTTGGGCATGGGTGGCGCGGGGCGATGCGTTGAAAATGGCGATCGGTTTGCCCATAAAGTCTTCGCTACTGACTAACCAATCCAAAGCATTTTTGAGAACTCCAGGAATACCATGAGCATATTCTGGAGTGGAAATCAATAGTCCATCAGCCCATTTGATTTGTGCTTGCAGATCGGTAACAGCAGGAATATCGTTGTTTTCTAGGTCTGGGTTGAAGTGGGGGAGGTCGTTGAGTCTACCATATAACTTGATTTTGATGTTGGTTGGGGCGAGTTTGATCGCGGATTGTAGCAAAGTGGTGTTGGATGAAGTCTGTCTAAGACTACCGGAGATAGCCAGAATATTTATAGTTTTATTAATCACTATTTTGTCACCCTTGTTAATGAGTTAGAATTACTTGACTCTATGATAGTTGCAACTTTTGAACAGTTGTAGAATCATTGACTGGGTAAGGGCTTTCACTAGGAGTCATCAATCTATCCTGATTCTGGGCTGATACATGTTGTCGTTGCTTAGTCACAAATTCGGAAATATCTTCAATGCTGACAATAAATTCTTGAGCATACTTGATGGCGGTTTCACCTTGTAGACCCAGTTGAATTGCTCGTCGGGTGAGTTTACCCCCAGTTGGAGAATGGTCAGGATCCCACTGTAATCGCACATCGGAGTTTTTTACGGATCGATTCCAGTCTGCCTGATTTTCATAGATCTCTGGAATGTATTTGGAGTGGACTGCTTGGGCGAGAATAGAATCGAAGGCAGGGCGATGGAGACGAATGGCAAGGGTAACTTCTTGATTTTCTTTGGTGCCCCAGCCCGATCGATACATCATCCACAAAAAGTTTGGCTTAATCCAGGTCATCCGCGAAAGCTTAAAGTCACCACCAAAATAACCATGTTGAGCGGCAAAATGCCCAATAGCAGGAGAGTAGGCTTGATAGACAACGATCAAGTCAGCATCATACTGCGCC
The DNA here is from genome assembly GCA_031418695.1 of Synechococcales cyanobacterium VAR_35_metabat_10. GTDB lineage: Bacteria > Cyanobacteriota > Cyanobacteriia > Cyanobacteriales > Chamaesiphonaceae > JAAFHZ01. The sequence continues at coordinate 8,065 of JANOXZ010000557.1, read as the reverse complement.
AAAATAACTTGTCCTTTAGCTGGCCAACGCTCTTTTTGTTGTAAATATGGCTCAAATTGCAATTTCATGGATGCAGGGGAGAATAGTTAGCCTGTGGCCAGATGGCATTAATTTCGTTGGCTTGGTCTTCAGCATGGAATCTTTCCCACTCGATACCATTAACATCGACATCTCTGCTGAAAGCAATCGCATCAGGATCTTCCCAGCCTAAATGCCGCAAGGTTCCAGTGGCTTCTCCGGTTTGCCGGATTGAGAAATTGACGGTACCTGATCGCCAGAGGGCATATTCACCATCGACCATACTGCATGGTTTACAACCCAACCGCTGTGAATAATCTGCCACAGAGGCAGTTATATCCTGAACGGAAATTGCTATGTGAATTCTTTTCATTTTAATTTAGTGGATTTTATAATCATATTATGGCAACAGATCCTCCATTGCTGCTCCAACTACTCGATGATCTAAATCTTTACGTAACTCAGTTAAAGCTGCTTTTGCCGCAGGGTCATCAAAATGCTTAAGTACGTAGGCTACCCGGCGACGCAACATAAAAAAGCTATGGTCTTTCAAACTTAAAATATGGTTGAGGGCTTCTGTCGATCGATCACTATTCACAAAGCTAGCTAAGGCATTAATCGAATCATCCTGTACCGAAATATCATCCCCCCTAATACCACAGACCGCCACCTCAAACAGCTCCTCTGGGCAAGACATCTCCATCATTGCCGCCAAAATACTGCGGCGCAGCAGCCAATGATCGTCCTGAAAAAATGCTTGCATCAAATGTGGTGCCGCCACTATGCCAAAGAGTGACAGAGAATTTGCCGCTTCTGCCCGCACATTGGGAGTGTTATCTAGCTTAATAATTTGCAGCAGCGCCGCAAAAGACTCGGCAGTTTGTTGATTCCCCAGCTCCCGAGCCACAAAAGAACGCACCAAAAATTCCGGGTCTTTGACATGGCGATTCAAGATCGGCACTGCCACGTCCGATGGATAAGCCTTTAAAGCGGCGATCGCCTTGGTGCGGTAATTGAAGTCGCTGTTAAGTAAGTCGGTTTCGATTTGCTTGAGATCCATGGAAATTTGATTGTGAATGCGCTAAACGAGATTTTAACTTAGTTAGCAACCTTAAGGCGATTGTTTAGGTGGTGCGTTTAGACATTAGCTGGTTGAGATCAGTCAAAACTTCACTCAGCACGATCGAGCTTACTTCGGATAGCTTAAGCAACTTGGTTTTTTCCTGATTGCCCCATCGTCCCGCTGGATAATCCCAGCCCTTCCATTCTCCGGCCACAAAACAACAGCCATCGATCGATTCATTATCTAAACTTAAATTAACCGAGACTTGTTGATAATCTCCCACAATTGCTGTCACCTGGGCTACCGCAAAATACTTAGAATGCGCCGAATAGTCACCGTGGTCGTGCAAGCCGCTGCGCTGCCAACCTAAAGCTTCTAGAGTTCGCACCAGCGAAACCACCGGAATTTCGATATCTTTAAATTTGGTGATTTCCATCTCGTCCATTTCGCTAGTTTCTAGGGTATAAACTGGGCGACCAAGTTGTGGGAAAGGTTGAATAATATTGTAGTCACTAAATATCTCACCCCAAAGTTTACTGTCTTGTTTAGGAATCCCCAATGGATGCACAATCCCCACTTTGCTTTCCTTGTCTAGCTTATAGGTTTCATCGCTACTGTCGGCATAGCTCTGATCTTCAGTCAGCCGAAATGTTTTGAGCAACTTACCATCAGCACTATAGTTTGCCCATAAAATGCGCTGCGCCAAAATCAACATTAAAGGATGACGGACTAACAACAGCTCAAAATCTGGAACAGACCAGCGCCGATCGTTGACCATTACTTGCTCTAACCGCAGTGTTTGAATTTTGACCACCTCAGCAAGCTGTTTTTTCAACAGCTTCCAATCGGCGATCGACGCGGCGGCTTTAGTGGCATCATCTTTACTGTTGGGCTTGGGTAAATCAGTTTTTAACTTATTATCAGCATCCTTCACCATCGGTTTCAAGTTATCTGCCAAAGCTAAATAAAACTGTCGATCGCCAAAATCAAAAACCTTACTCCCTCGTTCATCCAAACCGCAATCTGGCACAATCCGATCTTCTAATTCATCACGGCTCATTCTACGATCGGCAGCGATCGCCTCCATACATTTCTTTGCCTGAGCTTTGATGCCTTGGAACTTGACCTTTTGAGCGATGCCATTAATCTGCATTAGTGCCGTATCGGTGCCAATTTCGCGTAGACATTCCAGACCGGCAACCGCCCGCGCGTGTTGGCTTTCTCCTGGCCAATGACGGATCATTGGAGCTAGCTTCAGCGCAGAAGTATCGTTACCCAGCCAACCTACTGCTAACAAGGCCCAGTTTTCTTTACTGGGCGCTCCAGCAGTTAGCCAAGCTTCAAATAGCTGCCAACCAAAGGTATCTAGGCTTACCGGATCACAGAGGAGTTTTAGATCGCCGATCGCAATGTGTGGTTCTGGTTTGCTTTGTTTCAATGCAGTCAAAACAGATTGGATTTGTTCGGGATTCAGGCAGTTTTCACCAATAATAATCGGTGGCAAATCGATCGGGTCAATCCAAGCAATCTTGGCAGCTTTGGGTAATGATGTCGCCAGGTTTTTTGGTAAATTACTGTCAGTGAAGGGAGTATAGTTTTTTTCACTATAGTTCAAAATCAATTCGGTGACTCGATCTCGCACGGGGGCTTCTTGGTCAACCAAGCAATCTTGGATATAGTCAGCGTAGCCTTTGCGCTTTTGAGAACGCAGGTAATCGATCGCTGCATCGATTAATTTGCCTCGTCCTGTTACCAAAGGAATTAAGCCCGCAATGGCGTGTTCAGGATAATCAGTTAACCACTGCCTTGCTACTTGTGGCGCTTTAGATGTTGTCAGTAGTTCTAACATGTGAGGCGCTGCCTCCGGGGCTTTAACGAGGGCAAAGACTTCTAGTAATTCAGCAGCGATTGTTTTATCAGTGGCTACAGCGATCGATTGCTTAATCCGTTCCAGTCCAGCATACTCAGTGTGAGCCAACCAGCCTCTAATTAATTCTGGCTTGTTTAAATACAAATTGAGTCGGAGCATTTCGGCTTGGACTTTAGCTGGACTACGAAATCCTAAGATCAGCCACTGGGTAAGATGATAGTGGTCGCTATAATCACCAATTTGATAAAAGTTATCAGGCAATTGACTTGTAATTGCTAATAACTCCTCTTCCATACCCAGCAGTGCAGCTAATAGCACCTCACAAGAGGGTTTGTTGTAAGAACTGGGGACGTATTGGAATTTCCGGACTTGGGGAGCAATGAGCTGGCGAAGTTCTTGACGTTCTGCCGCTGAAAGGTACGGCAAAATATAACAATGAAAGCTACAAGAAAAAACTGTACATTCTACCGGAAAATCGAGGATGTGTTTAACACCAAATAAAGTTTGGAATACAATTAAAGCCTCACCTCCCAAGTATTCAGAAAACACTATACTCCTAGCCGAAACCTGACCAGTAAAATTCTGGGTGGCTAAGTTAGCTATAATCTCTGCTTGAGCGATGGTAGCATTATCAGGTGATGACATAGCTATTAGCCAAAAATGTGCTTCTTGGGGAGTAATAACTATGTTAATTTCGGCTTTTGACCAGTCCCAATGCCAATTAAACTGCTGCTTACTGACTTTTTTAAAGCGCTTGATACAGTCATCTAAGTTAAAAGGTTTCGGTTCGGGGCGATTTAAGGGAGACTCATCTCGCCAAGTTGCTAAAAACCAATCTTGAGGAGCAAGATCGATCGACTTTTGTGGTGGATAGGTGATATGGCGAGTGGCTGTTTCCATTGGTAAATATCAGGTTTGTGTTGGTTGAGGGTGCCTAAAACAAAAAGGAGCATTTGCTCCTCTTTGTTTCAACAATCTAAGGCGATTTAGTTAGTCGCAGGATTTGGTGATTCTGGTGTCACTACATCAGGCTTGGTTTGATTCTCAGCATTGGGCTGAGTTTCACTAGCTGCTGGAGGTGATACCGGCTGAGATTCCAGTTTTTCTGGGGATTTGTTGGACTTTTCTGAAGTTAGAGGCAGTGTTTCCTCTGGCTTGCCCTCGGTTGGAGCTGCTGGAATAACAGGTTTAGCATCCTCAGGTTTGCCATTAGATTTGGTACCTAATGGTGGTCCGACTGTAATAACAACGAAGTTATCGGGGTGCAGTAGCTCTTTAGCTGCTTGGTTGACCTGAGCTACTGTGACCGATCGAATCTTCTTAGGAAACTCGCGGATCTCATTTTCTGGCAAACCATAGACCAGGTTGCTGAGGCTAGTACCGGCTACATCATCAGCGGAACCCAGTTCTACTGTGTAGTTACTGGCGATCGACTGCTTGGCATTGTCTACCTCGGCTGCCGATAAACCTTTGTTTTTCACCTCACGGATCAGTTCAATGCTTTTCTCCACTGCCAATTTAGAGTTATTAGGATCGGTCTGCATCGAAATTAGGAAGGTACCTTGGCGTTTACCAGCAGCAAAACTACTGTAGATGCCATAAGTCAGGCCAAGTCGATCACGGATTTCGGTGCCCAGACGGCTAGAAAGTGTATCACCACCTAACACTTGATTGAGGACTAAGGCCGCATAGAAGCGTGGATCTTGGCGATTAATCGCTTTATTACCCATAATCGTTACCGATTGGGTTTTGCCCACGATCGTTGGCTGAATCACCACATTTTTAGCTGGTAACTGAGGCTCTGCATAAGTCAGAGTCCGACTCTCTTTTTTCTTACCTTGCCAATTACCAAAGGTTTTTTCTAGCAACTGTTTGGCCTTGGCTGGGTCAAAATTACCAACCAAAGCTATTTGGGTGTTTTGGGGTTGGTAAAGCTGACTATAAAACTGAGCTAATTCTTGGCGATTGATTGATTTTAAGGTGGCTAAAGTAGGGAAATTAGTGAAAGGGTGATTCTGAGGATAAATAGTTTGTTGGAAACGTCGCCGCGCCACCGAACTAGGGTTATCTAACTCTGCTTGGAGAGCAGTGAGCGCCCGCTGCCGACTATTGGCAAAATCTTTGGCCGGGAAATTGGCGTTTTGCAGCACATCTCCTAGGGTTTGCACTAGTATTGGCAAATCTTCATCTAAGGAATTACCACCGATCGTTACCCCTTCGCGACTAGCACTAAAGCCCAAGCTAGCACCACGATTTTCTAAGCTCTTAGCTATTTCTAAAGCCGACTTGGAGGTAGTACCATTCATCAGGTTACTAGCAGTAAGACTAGCCACTCCAGCCTTAGCTGTAGAGTCAAACTCAGTACCAGCGGTAATATTGCCCTGGAGAGTGACCGTAGGACTACTAGGATCTCGTAATAGTAATATTTTCAGACCATTCGCCAAAGTGGTGGCTTGAGGCAAGCTTTGATTGCTAGCTAAGCTATCCACGGGGGCTGTGGGTAAATATTTTTGCAGTTCGCTTGGATCTAGTGGTGCGCCTAAGTTGGCAGCAGCATTATGTCCGGCTCCGCCGCCAGCAGGCTTGCCTTTACTATTGTCTGGTTCAAAGAAACCGAGAACTCGCTTACTGGGTATTAAGTATTTGCTAGCCACCCGTTGCACATCAGCCGCAGTGACTTTTTGCACATTGGCTAAATACTTATCAGTAAACTGATAGTCACTAGAAGTGGTTTCGTCATTGCCCAACTGGCGAGCTTGACTACCAATATCCCGATAAGAAAGTAGGTATCCAGCGCGGAGCTGAGACTTCGCCCGATCGATTTCTACTTTGCTAGCAGCGGTCTTTTTCATTTTGCCAATTTCGGCCTGAATTACCTTGTCGATTTGAGCCAAGGGCTTACCAGGATCAGTGGTAGCACTGTATTCATACCAGCCACTGCCTGCTAAGTTGGCCGCTCCAGCGCTAACGCTGCTGACCTTGCCAGTTTCGACCAACTGTTGATACAAACGAGAGCTACGTCCAACGCTGAGAATATAATTCATCACGTCTAATGCTGGGACATCTGGGTCACTGGCACTAGGCAGCGGATAAACAGCATTGATCAAGGCATTACTGCCCGGTTCTCGCAGGGTGATAGTGCGAGATTTTACGACCCGAGGAGCCGCTGTCGGGGTTTTGACTGTAATCGGGCGGCTGGGAATTGGCTCCATAATCTTCCGCACATCTGCCAAGATCTTGTCGGTATCAAAATCTCCTACCAGTACCAAGGCGGCGTTATTTGGGGAGTAATAGGAAGAATAATACGATCGAACCTGTGGCTCAGTAAAAGTCTGTACATCTGCTTTGGTGCCACCAACCGAAAGACCATAGGGGCTATCGGGTAGAGCGAGTTCTTGGACTGCTTTGCCCAAACGATAGGCCGCGCTGTTTTCATTGCCTTGCAACTCCGAAATTACGACTCGTTTTTCGCCTTCCAATAGTTTTGGATCGATGATCGCATTTTGCATCCGATCGGCTTCTAAGGCCAAGGCGCTAGCTATCTTATTGCGCTCTAAGGTTTCGTAATAAACCGTGTGGTCATAGCTGGTAAAAGCGTTAAAATCGCTACCCAAAGCACTAAGCAAGCGACCAAATTGGACTGGACGGGTTTTGGTGCCCTTAAACAGCATGTGTTCTAGTTGGTGGGCAATGCCGTTAACTCCAGGTGCTTCGTTGCGGGAACCAATTTTGTACCAAACCTGGACAGTGGCCACTGGAGCGTTGTGAACTTCTTTGGTTAAGACCACCATGCCGTTCTTCAAAACGGTGCGCCTTACATCCTTGGTGAGTGATTCGGTAGAACTGGCATTGAGGGCAACTGCTGGCTCGATATTACCAGGATTTTCTGGGGTGATGGGATTGATAGCTGCCTGACCAGCTAGGGCTAACATTGGCCCCGCTAAGATCGCGCAGAGTGCGGTGTTAACTAATAATGCTACCCAGCGGCTTCGTCGCCAAGTTCCCCAAAAATTCATGCAAAATTACCCCAAATTAAAAATGATTGCGTTCTATCTACCCTAGACTGACCGCTCCATTGGGGCGGCTCCATTAAAATATGCTGGTGCTACGAATAGTAGGCTTTATGTTAACACAGGAGTAATTCAGCAAGATTTGATAGTACTAGTCTGGATCAGCAGACTGCTTGGCTTGTTCCCAAGCCTGTTGTGCTGCATCAATTTTGCCAAAAATATCCGTAGCAGGCTGACGTTTTTTTAGCCGATCGAGCTGATATTTCTTCTTTAATGCGTCCAAGGTTGCGGGCGGGGTAGGCGGCGGTGCCCAGGCAAAGTCACTGGCTTTATAAAAAGGTAGACGCGAACCCAATTCTTCTACTGGCTGCTCAGGTAAACGCACTAAAAAATATTCCCGCCGCCGCCGAATATCGGCATATCGATCGCCGATTTCATTCAAAACCCCCACCACCTGGCTAGGATGATGATTACTCAAAGCTACTCTTACTTCTAAATCTTCTAGGGGAATGCCATATTTTTCCATTTGGTGCAATATATCTCCCGATAAATACTCTGGCAGCTCGGGATTAATGGCCGTACTCAAGGATGCCCGAGCTTTATTCAGATGCTCCTGCACTTCATCGGCCACTGCAATGCCAGTGATGTCATGAGACTGAGGAGTCAGCTCGGCCAGGGAATCGATCGCCTCTTGCAGATAAGCAATGGTTTTTTGAATGTATTGATAATCCATGAATGATGCCGTTTAACCCTGTACGATATCTAATCTATTCAACCTATGTATTACCAACCTAGGTATCAATGCTATCAATTTAACATGGCACACAAAGACTCACCTTATGCCGTTTGCTATCTCTCATTTATAAAACAAGAAATTTTAGTTTGTGCTCCTCCTCCCCTTCTCCCAAACTGGGAGAAGGGGCTGGGCGTTGCCCTGAGCGAGTCGAAGGGGGATGAGGGGTATTCTCAATGAAATCCTTACTGGCCGCCTGGGCTTTTTATCTCTGTTTACCCGCTCCCCAAACCATGGAGCTAGATTTCAGTCGCATTGCTCGTTGGGCACCAATTATGGGTTTGATCTTGGGCGGAATCCTTTGTCTCTGC
>JANOXZ010000556.1:0-1726 GCA_031418695.1 Synechococcales cyanobacterium VAR_35_metabat_10 | reverse complement strand
AGCCACATCGGCCAACAAGCTAGCATCACGACCATGGGCAGCCATCGGCGACATCAGCAAAACCTCTCCACGACGATACTTTATCCGGGGAATAGAGCCATCGCCCCGCTGCTGCCTAATTTGCTGATACTCTTGCCAAGTCGCCGGAATTCGCAGCATCGCACCGGCTGATACCTGTAGTCGATCGGGTGAAACAATTGCAGTGAACATGCTCATTGCCCAAATTATGCTGCCTCATCATAACGCACAAGTATCAAATTAAGGTGTGTTGCCTGTCAGCAAAGCATTCTTGTCGAAATCTTACAAAATGTTAATTATTGTCTTTGATCTATTATTTAGCCAGTAAGTCATCTAAGCTAAACCATGTTGATACCAAGTAGGTCTTGTGTCGAAAGTATTTTGGCAAGCAAAGATTTGGGGCTTACTCCACGATCCTATTTTTAAAGCCCTGCATAGCAATAGTGGTCGGGGTGGCAATAGCCAATGGGCCGATTTAGCAATCATGCAAGATTGGGTAGCTAGCAACAAAGACCCAGAAGCCTCTGGTGGCAAAGCTATGCAGCAAATTCACCTCGCCGACTTATTAGCTTCAGCTAGTGATCGAGGAGCAATCGGTAGTTTATCGGTCAGCGTTGACTATGGGCTAACAGCCAACTCCCCAGGACTACAAATTTCTCACTTACTCTCTGGCGCACTCCTCAACTGGCAACTTCAGCCCGACCAACAGCAAGAGCTTCAAACCGGCAATCGCCAAAATATTTTGGCAGCCAAAGAAGCTGCCTTATTCCAATGCCAAATTAAAGATCGATCAGGCAACTTAAAATCGATCGCCGCCATTGATGACGATCCCCAAAAATTTTTTTGGTGGCTGTGGCGCTGCCTGCCGATCGCTGCTTGCCAACTCATGGGCAACGATCAATCACTACTATTAATGCCCGCCGAAACCCGCATACCCGATGCCTCTATTTGGAGCCACACTAGCCTCACCAGTGCCATGGCCGGAGCCTTAACCGGCTTAGATTTAACCATTGCCGATATTCAGCGCTGGCCAAACAATCAAGAGCCATCTCGCGCTTACCTAGCCACCTTTAGCTTTACCCCCATTCAAGAATTAATCAAAGCTAGCCGCAAAATGCGCGATTTTTGGGCGGGTTCTTGGATTTTGCACTATCTCTGTGCCAAAGTCTGTCAGCAGCTCGCCCAACAATATGGCCCAGACAGTCTGATTTATCCCAGCTTATTTCAGCAGCCCTTGATTGATAGTTGGTTGTTAGATAAATGGCCGGACTTTGAACCTTGGATTAACAACCCCAGCGAGAGTCAGCTTTTGACTGCTGGTTTTCCAAACATTGTCGTTATTCTGCTGCCAGAAGATAAAGTAGCTGCGGCGATGCAGCACGCCGAACAAATCTTGAAAGCAGAATGGCTAAAAATCGGTGACTTGGTATTTAACGAACTACATCAAGATCGGCGCTGGATGCCAGAGCTGACTAAAGAACATGTCACTTGGAACGGTTGGTTGGAAACTCAATGGCAGACCTATTGGAGTGCTATGCCTGTGGGCGATCGCAATAAAGATTTAACTAGCAACGAAATTCATAAAAGTACCGAAGAAACTCATTGGCGCAACAGTCAAAACCAGACGTTCCAAGTACCTAAAAATCACCAGTTATTTAAAGAGAAAGAAGCAGCCTTTATTAATCAGGCAGCAGAACATACCTTTAAT
>JANOXZ010000555.1:0-8820 GCA_031418695.1 Synechococcales cyanobacterium VAR_35_metabat_10 | reverse complement strand
CATGAGGGGTTGGGAGATCCGGGTGCGGCGCATACTGCGGGTTGATCCCGCAGTGAGTGGGTAGAGCGCAAAACGAATTACGACGGTGAGAGCGACGATCGCCAAACCATAGTTGGGCACAATTCCATAGAAAAAATCTAGGATTGGCAACATGACGTTGTTGGAAATAAACCCGATACCAAAGTCCATTAGTCAGTCCGCTGTAAAGGAAAAAGGGGATACCACGACGATCGGACTGGTCGTGGCCACAGTCATATTCACATTACTGGTCTAAGCAGCATTTGCTTGAGCAGCTTTGGCAGCGACAGATTTGAAAGGTTCGCCAGTTTTGGCTTGAACTCTTTCGTTGATGTATTCATACATCTCGACGTACTTGGGTACGGCGCGCATTTCTAGGCGGCTACCGTCTTGTAACACCAAGACCATGTCACCCCAAAGGCCAAGACCACGAGGGATTTTAATGGCATCGGCGATGTCTGCATAAATAATATCAGTCCGATCGCGACCCATCCAGCCACCGACGACCGAAACCCGCCGATCAGTAATTTTGTATCGCAGCCAGAGTGCTCTGGTTACGGCACCGATCGAGAGGGGAATGAAAACAACAAAAAATCCGAGCAGAAGATTAAAGATCAAATCGCCGATGTGTGGACCACCTTCATAGAAGGTTGTTTCCTTGATGCCCATGCATTACCTCAAGTGTTAGCAATAATTTCTCTAATTCTCGCAAAATTTCATCATAATCACATCCTATGATGCTCGGTTTGCAGGTGATCACCACCATTTTTCTGGGCAAAATTTGGCCGATCAATTGTCGCAGAGCGCCTTTGATACGTCTTTTGATCAAATTTCGCACTACCGCTTTTTTACTGACTTTTTTGCCGATCGAGATCCCGAAGCAGGTGGCATCGAGATGTCGAGGTTGGGCGGCATGGCCATCTAAAGAACGAGGTCTAGGTAGAACTGTGACTGACAGGTATGTCCCTGTCCGTCGCCGACCTTTTTGATAGACCTGCTGAAAATCTTGTCTGCGTCGGAGCCGATAGGTTTTCGGCAAGGACATGGGCTATACCGACAAGCGACGACGGCCTCTGGCACGACGGGCTTTGATCACGTTTTGGCCGGTGTGGCTACGCATCCGTGCTCTAAAGCCGGAGGTTCTTTTTTGCTTGCGGTTGGTGCCGCGCAGGGTACGCTGTGTCATGGTACGTTGATATTTTACAAGTGGGGATTTTGTCGCCGAAAAGCCACAATTCTTTAGCTTAGCAGATACTAGGGCTTTTTTCGATATGTTGAGTCACATTAGTTGACTTCATGTTAAAACTGGGCACTTTTTTGACCATGATCAAGTCGCGAAATATTGATACATACCCAATAATCTGATGAAAAAATTACTGATCACCCTGGCCTTATCGTCCCTGGCTTTTACGGCGATAGCCAGCAATCTTAACGCCCAGCAAGCGTCTTCTCTTCCAACCACCCCCGCAATCTCCAAAAAACCGGTTCGGCCGTCTATTCCTAACCCAGCGATCGATGCCCCAGGTTTTCGGCAAATTGTGCAAGAATCTGCCGCCGAAAGGGAATCAAAGCGTTTAACCGAAGCAGAGTTTATCAAAGCCATGCAGGAAAAAGGCGTAATTGTTTTAGATGCTCGCAGCACCCGCAACTTCGATCGCCGCCACATTACCGGAGCAGTTAATCTACCTTTCACCGAATTCACCGCCCCCGATCTCGCCAAAGTGATTCCTAAAAAAGATTCCAAAGTACTGATTTATTGCAACAATAATTTTGGCGGTAGCCCAGCAGCTTTTGCCACCAAGATGCCCTCTACTGCTCTGAACCTTTCTACCTATGTTTCACTACGGGGCTACGGTTACACTAATATTTACGAGCTAGGGCCATTGTTAGAAGTTAGTACCACCAAGATTCCTTTTGTAGGCACTGAAGTAGCCGCAGCACCCAGCAGCTCTAAAAAAATCCCTACAACTAATTGATCAATGGAATCAGACCGTCTGCTGAGTAGCTACTTATATGATCTGCCCCCAGAGTCGATCGCTCAGACTCCAGTAGTCCCCCGAGATCGCTCCAAACTGTTGGTAGTTGAGCCGGTGAATGAATCTGCAAATCCTTACAGCCATCGGCAGTTTTATGAAATTGCCGATTTGCTGCGATCAGGTGATTTGCTGGTGTTTAACAATACTAAGGTCATCCCTGCTCGCTTACATGGGTACAAAGACAGCGGAGCCAAAATAGAGGTACTGCTGCTAGCAGAACGAGCACCAAATACTTGGTTGGCTCTGGTCAAACCGGGGCGGAAGATCTTGGTGGGTAGTAAGCTGGTTTTTCCTGCTGCGGGTTTACCAGATTTGGTGGCAGAGGTGATTGATCGAGATCCACCTAGCGGTGGTCGAGTATTGCGCTTCCTGATACCAGAAAATAGACCACTATTAGAAATTCTCGATAACTATGGTGAAATCCCATTTCCGCCCTATGTGACTGCTAGTAAGGCTACGGTAGAACAATATCAGACTGTTTATGCTCAAGATCCCGGTTCGGTGGCAGCCCCGACTGCTGGATTGCACTTTACTCCAGAATTATTACAGAAGTTGCTCGATCGGGGCATCAAACAAGCCACTGTCACCCTCCATGTGGGCATTGGTACTTTTCGCCCCGTTACAGTTGAAGATATTACTCAACACGAAATGCACGGTGAATGGCTCACCGTTAGCGCCGAAACTGTAAAACAAGTTTTAGCCACCAAGGCTCAAGGTGGACGAGTATTCGCGGTGGGTACCACCACAGTTCGCTGCCTAGAAACAGCGGCTCAAGAGGGAGAAATGCGACCTTACAGCGGTCAAACAAATATCTTTATTTACCCCGGTTATCAATGGCGCTTAGTCGATGGCCTGATTACTAATTTTCATTTGCCCGGTTCGAGTTTAATGATGTTGGTGGGAGCATTAATTGGACGAAAGAGGTTGTTGGATCTCTATGAGATTGCGATCAATCAAGACTATCGGTTCTATTCATTTGGTGATGCCATGTTGATATTGCCCCATTAGTGAATTAACGCCATCGATCGCGCTCTAATTCATAAAGAACTTTCTCCCAATACCATTGCTCCGGTTCACCCGGATTCCGTAATTTGGCATTATTGATCAACCGATCGACCGTGGCATGATTATTACCTAGCGACTTGATTAACTTCTGCCGAATATGAGGAGCCACCTTACCAATAGATGGAGCCTGTTGAGAAATCCCAATACTACGATTGAGGCGGCGCAGAATACGATGTCTTTGCCATTTTTTAAAGCCCCACCACAGCCCCCAAAGCGCAGCAGCTCCAGCAATGATTGGAAAATAAGACATGGGGTTAAAGACCTAATACCGATCGGTGATATTCCTCAATTATCTCCTGCCCTCCGGATTGTGGCAAGAATTGTCTAAGAATTGGGATTGCTTCCTGAAATCACTATCCCGAAAATCAATCTGGTATTATCGTAAATTTGCAAACAACGATGTTAGAATTGCGGTTGCAAATTATCCTTGAGGGTTTGTTGTGATCCAGTCTGCAACTCTGCCGCTTTCGCAAAAAACAATGTCAGCTAATAACTCAGAGAGCAACCTTTGCTTACTCTCAGGTTCTTCTAATATTCCGCTGTCTCGTGAAATTGCTCGGTATCTAGGCATGGATCTCAGCCCCATGACCACCAAGACTTTTGCGGATGGCGAAACCTACGTCCAAATTCAAGAATCAATCCGGGGGCGAGATGTATACATTATTCAGCCCACCTGTTTCCCGGTCAACGACCACCTAATGGAATTGTTGGTCATGATCGATGCCTGTCGGCGGGCTTCGGCAAGGCGCATTACCGCCGTGATTCCTTACTATGGCTACGCCAGAGCCGATCGCAAAACTGCCGGACGCGAATCAATTACTGCCAAATTGGTAGCTAACCTGATTACTAAGTCGGGAGCCGATCGAGTAATTGCCATGGATCTGCACTCGGCACAGATTCAAGGATATTTTGATATTCCATTGGATCACATCTATGCTTCGCCCGTAATTGTAGACTACATTCTCAGCAAAAACCTCCAAGATATCGTGGTGGTATCTCCCGATGTAGGTGGAGTAGCCAGAGCGCGGGCTTTTGCCAAAAGATTAAACGATGCACCTTTAGCAATTATCGACAAACGACGACAAGCCCACAACATCGCCGAAGTAATGAATGTAATTGGGGATGTTAGCGGCAAAACCGCCATTTTGGTAGACGACATGATCGATACCGGCGGTACGATCAGTGAAGGTGCCAGAATTCTGCGCGAACAAGGAGCTAGTCAGGTCTATGCCTGCGCCACCCACGCCGTATTCTCTCCCCCAGCGATCGAGCGATTATCTAGTGGCGTATTTGAAGAAGTAATTGTCACCAATACTTTACCCATAACCCCTGATCGAATGTTCCCTCAGCTCACGCCGCTCTCGGTAGCCAATTTAATCGGCGAAGTCATTTGGCGGGTACACGAATATACATCGGTCAGCATCGTATTTCGTTAGATTTGTGGTGATCAAACATATATCACCCGTAAGGGATGACCCGACTCATGGGGTTTTGGGGCTTATGATGTGATCAATGGTTTTCTTGAATTATGAAAAAAACATTGACGCAATTGGTACGGGGTTATCAAAAATGGGTATCTCCCATGCTGCCGCCTTCTTGTCGCTATACGCCTAGCTGTTCACAATATTCGATCGAGGCCATCGATCGGTTTGGGGCGGGCTATGGCACTTGGTTGACTGTTAAACGCATCTGTCGCTGCCACCCTGGTTATCCAGGTGGCTACGATCCTGTGCCAGAGCAACATCCTACGCCGAATAAGCCGGGAAGTTAATTACGCTGTCGGCTTGCTTAAATTTTTCTACTACGTCCTTGTAGAGCTGCATATCTTGTTGCCAATTGGCCAGAATTTGCTCTAGTTTGGCTAGATCTGCACTGTTTTCAGCGGCGTTTAGTTCGTAATCAAAATTGCCACTAAAGAGAATAATCGGTGCCCCCGATTGCTCGGGTTGCTGCACCGTTGCTTCGTTGATAGTCAGGTTCAATTTTTTATCAGGGAAGGTATATCCCAAGTTGATGCCAGCTTGTACAGGGGCGGTGCCAATTTTTTGCCAGTCGCCGATCGCGAGTAAATGCGAAAACATAAAGCGCTGGGCAGCGGCTTCTTGACCAGCAAAATCTAGATACCCCCGAAAATTGATGCCGATGCCTGCAAATTTGAGGTTAGCCAAGATCTTGACTAAGGACTTGGCAATTTTGACTACTTCGATCGATTCGGCATTTTTGTTAATAATCAGTTCTACAAAGCTGAGCCGCTGGGGCTGAGCGATGATCGAGACTCCTTGTTGATAGGTAATTTGCGAACCCTCATAGCTGCGCATGGGCTGACCAAGAACTTCCCACTCGCTGGGGACTATCTGGGTCATGCTCAAAAATTCTGGGGTAAGCAAGGTGGGGTCAATTTTTTCGACGGCAATGACGATCGCGAGTTCTTGAACGGTCAGGTTTTGCATGGAAATGGGCTAGAAATATATTCATTAATTTAACTTACGATACCCACATATTTTGTAGTGTGCAGCAATTTGTTTTGGACTTTTTTCAAGATTTTTTTTCTGGCCATTGCATTTTCTCGTTAGACTAGAGGACAGCCTGAGGATCATCTCCAAATTTGGCAAACATCTTTAAATAATTCCTCAAAATACTATGCGTTTGATTTTAATGACTGGCAAGGGTGGTGTTGGCAAAACCTCGGTAGCGGCGGCTACTGGTTTGCGTTGTGCTGAACTGGGTTACAAAACCCTGGTTTTGAGTACCGACCCTGCCCACTCTCTGGCAGATAGCTTTGATCTAGAAATGGGGCACGAGCCAATTCAAGTCCGTCCTAATCTGTGGGGCGCGGAACTAGATGCCCTGATGGAGCTAGAAGGCAACTGGGGAGCAGTCAAACGCTACATTACTCAGGTCTTACAAGCACGGGGATTAGATGGAGTGCAGGCTGAGGAGTTGGCGATTTTGCCAGGGATGGATGAAATCTTTGGTTTGGTGCGGATGAAGCGCCACTACGATGAGGGCATCTATGATGTACTAATTATTGACTCGGCACCCACAGGGACTGCGTTACGCCTATTGAGTTTGCCAGAAGTTGGTGGCTGGTATATGCGCAAATTTTATAAGCCGTTACAGGCAGTATCGGTGATGCTACGTCCGTTGGTAGAGCCAATTTTTAGGCCGATCGTGGGTTTCTCTTTGCCAGATAAAGAGGTGATGGATGCGCCCTATGAGTTTTATGAGCAGATCGAGGCGCTGCAAAAGGTGTTGATGGATAACACTACTACCTCGGTGCGTTTGGTGGCTAACCCTGAGAAAATGGTGATCAAAGAATCATTGCGTGCTCATGCTTATCTGAGTTTGTACAATGTTTCGACCGATTTGGTGATTGCTAACCGGATTATTCCGGCAGAAGTTACTGATCCGTTCTTCAAGCGCTGGAAGGAGAGTCAGGAGAAGTATCGCCAGGAACTCCATGATAATTTTGCGCCGTTGCCAGTCAAAGAAGTGCCATTGTTTTCAGAAGAAATGTGTGGAATGGAGGCGCTCGATCGACTCAAAGAAGTTCTATATCCTAACAATGAAGATCCATCACAGGTTTATTACAAAGAAACCACGATGCGGATCGTTTCGGCTGGCAGTAATGAGTACAGCTTAGAATTATATTTACCAGGAATCCCTAAAGATAAGGTGCAGCTCAATAAGACTGGTGATGAGCTAAATATTCGGATTGGTAATCACCGCCGTAATTTGGTTCTGCCGCAGGCTCTAGCAGCACTTCAGCCTTCGGGAGCCAAGATGGAAGAGGACTTTTTAAAGATCAAGTTCAAATGATCTTTGTAGGCAATTCTCTTCCAGAGACGTTACGCGATCAAAAGTCAAAAAATGGTACATTAAAACCATTCAAAGTAATGAATTTTCGCAGTACCTAGACTTCGCTCGAAAATCATGCCTTAATTATCCCGATTGAGTAAATTAGGCTGTTGATTAGAGCATCTCAAAATACAAAAACTTCGACAGAACTATATCAAAGCTTTTGTAGAAAATCAAAGATCAATTTTGGTTGCGTAGCTCAGATGCCACAGCCAAAATCTCTGCCCAGCGCATCTCCAGCTTTTTCTCAGTGAGTTTTACCGCCTTCATGATCTCTCGATCGTCGAGCTTGCTTTGTTTTAGATCCAAAATGGTCAGTTGATCAGGGTTCAGCTTAGAAGTAAATACTTCCCATTGAACTGCTGTCAGACCTAGTTTCTGATCGATCTCTGCACCTAGCCATTGCAGTACTAGTTCCCAGCTCGATACTCTGGCAAACTTTTCGATATGGTACTTAAAGCGCTGTTGCAAATAATCGCGCTGTCTAGAATCAATCCCCAAAATCTCTTCGATTTCGGGAGCCGATAGATCTTCTAGTTTCAGCAATAGATAATCTACACACTGCTCTTGACCTTGACCACGCAGATGCTCAATGAGCTGGCCAATCACCCGATCTCGCAGAGCACTTTCGCTCATATCGCTGCTATCAGCCACCATCTTCGATCGCAACTGTTGCAGCAAACGACTATTGCCGCCGCCTTCACCATCGTCTTCCTTAGCAGTATCAAATGCCTGTTCGATATCTACCGTAGCATCAGCGGGCTGACGCTTACTGAAGGTCTGGGCGCGCAGGATAATGAGCTGTTGACTGTTGCCGAAATATAAGTGAATGCGGCGTTTGGCATAGCATTCGGTAAAAACCATATATTCAGCTAATTGCAGCAAGCTGCGGGGCTGATAGTCGTTAGGCAATTCGTTTTCGCGGCGGAAAGCCTTGATCGACTCCACATAAAAATCTTGAAGAAAATCTTCGATTAGCGAGTAGCGGCCTTGAAAGCTGAGTTGAGCATGGGGCGGGCTAATGTAGCGATAGACTATTGCACTCAAATGACTGTGTAATTCTATCCTGCCACGCCGGGAACCCAGTTCATAATAAGAGACGCATTTGGTGAGGCGGTGTTTGGCTAAGCCCAGTAGCCAAGAATCACTTTCGCCGGAGTTTTGAATCCGATCGCTTTTGCTGCAAATTCGTTCTACTTCGTTGGCAATGCGATCGGCAATGATTTCGATATGGGCTGGTTTGCCTTTAGTATTTTCACTTAAAGCTTGGTGGAGTGCGACCCTCAAAGGCTCTTTGCTGCTAAGAGCAACATTGTTGAGCTGTTGTTTTTTACTTCTGGTGTTGCTCGAATTTTCGAGCGATAGATTTTCCGATGCAGCGATCACCACGTTCATTTTTTTCCCCTGATAAAGTTTTGTAAACAGAAGAAGTGCTTACATAACCGAATCTAACTTTCCAATGCCAGATCTCTGGGCGAAATGTGTCACTAAAACAACGTGTCCACCGTCACAGCTAGTCTGCAAATGGTGGAACAGTGGCTCTTATCTGCCTAAATTCTTGCATAGTCAGGGTTCTATTAAAATATGTGATGCTATGGTACGACCTTCCTTTTTAACTGTTGTCCACAGACAGTTCCCAGAGTGGCACAATTGACCACCAATTTTCATAAGTATTTTAGGTTACAAAACCCAGCTAGAAATTTCTGTCCAACCCATTCCTTGTCGTAGCACTGTAGGTAAGTGCTCACTCACATCTAACACTGTCGAAATACTATTGGTGGCAGCAGAGCCATCATCAATCAAAATATCTACTAGCTTGTCCAAAGAATCAAACAGCTTGGCT
>JANOXZ010000554.1:0-9219 GCA_031418695.1 Synechococcales cyanobacterium VAR_35_metabat_10 | reverse complement strand
TGGGTGAAGCGGGGAATCAATTCTTCGATAAATTCTTGAATCATTCCTGAGATATCTTCATAATATCGAGGAACTGCTGGATCGCTGATGTAGTTAAAAGCTTGTTGCCAAGATGCTAGGGCGGCTTGGTAATCGCTAGTGACAAATTGCACTAAGCCTTTATCGTGCCAAAAATCGTATCTGTCTAGTTGAATAGATATAGCCTGTCGAAAGAAATCAATCGATTCAGAGTATTTGCCTATCTTAAAATAGTAGATGCCCATATTATGAGGATATTCTGGCTCTTCTGGTTTGATAGCAATGGCTTGACCTAATGATATTATTGATTCTTCATATCTGCCTAAGTTGTATAAAGCATACCCCTGAGTATTCCAAGTTTCATGTAACGCTGTCTTTATTGCTAGAGCTTTGTCACAAGAGGCAAGGGATTCTTCATATTTGCCCAATGCACACTGACAATTTGCCCTACTTGCCCAAACTTCAAAATTAGTAGGATTAATAGCAATATAATTGTCATAAGATATGACAGCATCTTCATGGTTGCCCATTCGACACAAAGCAACACCTCTATGATACCAAGCTTCGCTATACTCTGGATTAATAGCAATAGTCTTATCAAAGAAGTTAATCGATTCAATCCAATTCCTTTCACCACTTAAAATTATCCCCTTGGCATAAGAAGCCTTATAGAAAGAGGAGTCACTATCCAGCAAGTCATCCAGTAATTTCAAACATGTCATTTTTTTATTGTCACTAAAAAATGCCAAAGCCTGAGCGAACTGAGCTTCTTTAAAATCACCATTTCTAATTAACTCAGTGATTGTTTGATAATCTTTATCTTTAACACTGCTAATCGATTTCAATTCTTCTACCAATTTCAATGCAATTAGCTGTTCTCGACCTTTTAAAGCCTTAATAAATTCTCCACTGCATATATCAACAAGTGGATCATCATTAGTGCTAATAAGTTGCACCCAATCTTTAATACTCACAAACTTACTATCATTAAATTTTTTGAATAGCCCCGAACGCTGGTTAGGTCGATACCAAATCTTCAAAAAATCTAGGATTAACTCCACCCATCGCCCCCGAAACTTCTTCACCTCCATACAAAATCGCATCAAAACTTCCCGCAACTCATAAAATGACTCTCGCCCCACCTCATTAGAAACCACATAACCCTTCTTCTTCAACTCCCGCAACTGACTCGCCACCGCCCGCTGATCAATAAAACAGGTTTCTGCAATATCCTTCACCATCACCGCCTGCCGCCGATCGATCAACAACTCCACAATCTTCCGCTGCTGATTAGACAACTCCTTCATCCGCGCCTGATAATAAGGAGTCAAATCATCCAACATCTTCATAAAAGCATCCACCAAATCATCCAACGATTCCCGCGAGATAAACTGCGAAAACAGCGTATATACCCGAGGATTTCCCCCCGCCAAATGATGCACCGCCCGCACCCGCGATCGCCCCTCAGCACTCTGCAAATAAACAGCTAAATCGTGATGGCTATCTTTTACTGTAGTTAAACTAGCAATTTTGCTGAGCATTTTCACTGCTTCATCTACATCGATCGATTCCAAATAACAAGGATGAAAAAAACCATAAAAAGGCATCTCTCGACTTTCTACGCCCCTAAACATTGCTGGAGTAGTAGCTAACACCGTACAACAACGATACTCCTGCAAAAATGCCCTAAACTCCTGCTGACCCTGTTCTCCCAAACCCTGAAACAGATCATCCATATTTTCAATAATTAGCAACAACGTTCTTTTGCCAATTAAATCTCGTAAAAACTTCGTTGCCGATCCTTTGGCGCTCTCGAATCCATCTTTATAAAATTGATCGAGCAAATCCTGTGCCATTCCACTATCCGCAGAACCACGATCTTCCGCGACTGCCCGAAAAATCCGCATCACCAAATCTAACCAAGAATCTACGCCCCACTCTTCTTCTCGCAGCCAAGCAATCAGCAGCTTATCTTGCAGCTCTGGCATCGCTTTTACCCGATGATAGACCAATGAAACTAAATGGGTTTTGCCCATTCCTCGCATCCCAATCAACAAAGAATGTTCCTTGCCCCTGCCCTTGGTACTACCAACTATCCGCCTGATTAAATCCTGTGCCAGCGGTTCTCGCTGCACAAAAATATGCTCTAAGTCTTTGGCAGACATTAGACTCGGCGTAAAAACTGATACTAAAGAAGAACTCATTACTAAATATTATTCAATGTCATTGGTGAAATTTTCGTCAGAGTTTGACAATGCAGGATGATGACCCTGATCTTCAATGGTCGGAACTCTTTTATTGTAATCATCAGAGAATTTTGCCAGACCAGTAATAATCGGAATACCACCACCAAGCATAAATCCTTTTTCATAGTCCCCTAACCAAAAAGCCAGCAGAGCCGAAGCACCAAAGGCCACCTGAAAGAAAAGTGCCGTGTTAAACGACCAGACTTTTTGTCGTAAGGCTTCTTGATTAAATTCTTGAGTCATGACTGTGCCAACAGAAACATAAAACAAAAATAACATACAATACTTTCATTGTCCATTGTTTTACCCTGATTTATTTTTGTTGTACAGAAAGCCTTTCAGAAAAAACAATGCAAGTAGGTGGGTTTAAAGTTGATTTATCTCGATAGGACTAAAGTATTATTTTGTCATTACTGAGTAAATAGTGAACTTCTGCCATCACGAGTCATTGGTATCGGGCATAAAAATATTTTCATCTGCCATCAAAAACTGCCGCTCCTTAATCCTCTCTGGATGATTAAATTGCAGCAGAAAAGCTGTAACTCTCCCCTCTGCTGTAATCGGCATAATTTCTGCCGTTGATGACAAGTAAAAATGATCTGTCCATTGTTGCTGACGAGGGTGGAATAGAGGGGTTAGTAGATCTGTGTCTGGATCGATCAATGAAATATCACTTCCCTTGAGTCGATTGCAATTAGGGCAGGCAAGAGCCAGATTATCCGCAGTTGTCTGGCCTCGGTGCTTTTCTGCAATAATATGCTCGATTTCTAAAGCAAACAAAGAAACTGCCTGGGGATATAGGCAATATTCACAACGGCTTTTTGCCCGCTGAATCACCAATTTGCGCAGTGCCACAGAGACATAGGTAGTCATTAGCTACGATTGACGCAAGTTGATATTAGCCATTGCTTGAGCTTTGGCAAGGCGAACTAAATGCTCTAAAGTCATGTATCGATCGAGTTCAGTTTCTTCTGTGTGCGAGAGTTGACCAGCTTTGTTCAAAGATAACAAATAGCTCATCCGGTCTTGAAGTTCTGGCGATGGTCTAATGGCCAGCAGTTGTTCCGGAGTCGGTTGACTTGCTAAAACACTAATGATTTCTTTGTCTCCCAAAAAATTACCGGATTTCTGCTCGTTTACAAGTTCTTGCAAACCGCGCTCCAGCAATTCTGGTAATCGATCACCAAACTGTTTTAGCTGTTCTCCCAAATGATCAGGTATATCCAGAGTGATTTGCACTGTTGAGGTTTCTCAAATGTTGCACCCATTCTAACAACTCGCAAGACCAATGAGGATCGTAAATTAAGGCAAATCAAACCATTAGCCCCAGAGAGAATCACGGGTACGACTTGATTCCCTGACCAGTTCGATCGATAATCAAGACCTAAACCTGTTTGCGAGTTGTTATGTTGAGAGCTGGAATCGTCGGCCTACCGAATGTGGGCAAATCTACACTGTTTAACGCAGTGGTGGCCAATGCCAAAGCCCAGGCAGCAAATTTTCCCTTCTGCACGATCGAACCCAACGTCGGCATCGTCTCGGTACCCGACGAGCGCCTAGAGATCCTTTCCAAGATTGGGAAATCCTTAGTAATCGTCCCCACCCGCTTTGAATTTGTGGATATCGCCGGTTTAGTAAAAGGTGCCAGTCAAGGTGAAGGCTTGTGTAACAAGTTTTTGTCCCACATCCGGGAAGTAGATGCGGTGATTCAGGTAGTGCGTTGCTTTGAAGACGACGATATTATTCATGTATCTGGCAGCATCGATCCTTGCCGCGATATTGAGATCATTAACTTAGAGTTAGCCTTGGCCGATTTGGATCAGGCTAGTAAGAGACTCGATCGGGTCAAGAAAAGCCTCAAGACCAACAAAGATGCCCAAATTGAAATTGATGCTCTAGAAAAAGTAGTGGCTTTGTTAGATAACGGCAAACCAGCAAGACAAGCAGAGCTAACCGAGGAAGAAGCGGCGAGTATCACTCATTTATCGTTGTTGACAGCCAAGCCTGTGCTATACGCTGCCAATGTTTCCGAAGATGACCTGGCTACCGGCAACGACTATGTAGAGCAAGTCCGAAAGTATGTAGCTGCCGAAAATGCCCAGGTGGTGATTGTTTCAGCTCAAGTAGAAGTGGAGCTATTAGAATTGGCTCCCGAAGATAAAGCCGATTTCTTGGAATCTTTGGGTGTTAAAGAAGGCGGCTTAGCAGCGATGATTCGGGCTGCTTATACTCTATTGGGTCTGCGCACTTACTTTACAGTGGGTGAAAAAGAAACCAGAGCTTGGACGATTAATGCTGGAATGTTGGCTCCTCAGGCTGCTGGGGTGATTCATAGCGACTTTGAGCGCTGTTTTATTCGAGCAGAAACGATCGCCTACAAAGACCTAGTAGAAAATGGTTCTCTCAAAGCTGCGAAAGAGAAAGGGTTGCTAAGAAGTGAAGGTAAGGAATATCTAGTACAGGAAGGCGATGTGATGGAGTTCCTGACCAGCGCTTAGGTACCAACATTAGAATGAGAGGATAGTAAGGATTAAGAGAAAAATCTGCTCATCCAATTATCCTTACTATCCTTTTAGATTTTTAAGTATCCGGATCGATCGAACCCGGACTGAATATCTGACTAGATGTGAACCACTGCTTCACAGATGCGGATATCTATATGCACCAATCATCATTAGGCATTGCTTTACTCGTAGATATCGAGAACATCAAAATCTCGGCTACTCTAGAATCGGCTATTGTCAATCTGTTTCCAGCAGCAACGATAATCAAAATTGCTGTAGGTAATTGGCAATTACTCAAAGGGATTGATCAAGAACTAGTCGATCGGGGATATCATTTATTTCATGTTCCTACGGGCAAAAATAATGCTGATCATGAGCTAATAAATATAGGGTGGATGCTGAAAGATGCCGGTGAACTAATAATTGTATCAAATGACAAAATTTTTATTCAATTTGCTTATAAGTTAAAATTTGGGATTAAAGCAACATCTATCGTCTATTATTCCCAGCCTCAATCTGCTTTTGTAATCACCAAAACACAGGTATTGATCCCTGAAATATCTATCAGTAAGTTAAGCTCAGAATCTAATTCTGAAAGTGTAACAGTTACTAAAAATACTGCAGATAAACAATCTATTGCTACCAATAACAAGCAGATTTCGTTTGCCTCTCAGTTGCAATTGGCTAAAGCTCTTAAGAAATTAGTCTCCGAAAATAAATCCATCGATAATCCCGGAGCTTTAGGTGGTGAATTTCGGAAGAAATTTGGGATTAGTGCATCTAGCGTAATCGCAAGTTTGCCAGCTCCGGTAAGCTTTGCTAAATTCGTAGTAGAGAATAAAATTTTAGCTGATATGAATCCAAAAGACGAATTGATTACCAATATCAGAAAACTGATTCAATTACATCCCAATTTAGCTAAAGATCCAGGGAAAATCAGTACTGAATTCAAGAAAATATATGGAGTATCGATCTCCGAAAAAATGAGACAGCTTAATATATTAGGTAAGCTCAGTAAATTTATCTCTGAAATTCAACCAGATCTAAATTGCGATCGAAACTAAACAGTCATCTTTTAATCACATCAAAAATAGAAGGTGGGCAGTGCCCACCCTACAAATAGATTAAGACTAGTCCTTAAATTACACAATTTGAAAATGTTGGAGGAGGATCATAAAATTTATACTATTCTGACACCAACTAATTATCTGCCGATCGGATTGATTGGAATTCGGACAAAAGCTTTGCGTAAGGTATGACGATTGTGGTAGTTTTGCCTTCCAGAGTTATCGGTAAAGCGGGTAAATCCATCTAAATTAATCTGGTTGCCTGCTTGCTTAACAGTTAACAGAGTTTGAGCAAACCCCGGATTGAATTGTGCTGTGCCAGCCTTATGGGTCGCATCCTGAACATTATCACCATAGGTAGTTAGTGCAGACTTACCCCAATCACAATCGGTGGGACTGCAACTGCCAAAAGCCTGGACTTCATACTGATTAACCGATTCAGTAATAATAACTTTGGTAATACCGCGAGTATTTCTATCAACATTTACCCAAGTACCAACCATAGTGCTGGCAGAACCAGCAAAAGCAGGGATATTTATTACGGCAACAGCTAAAGCAGTAGTCATTGCTAAAGCATACTTCAACATATACGGAGCCTCAAAATAGATTCAATTAGGTTTGTAATTATGCTGATTATAGAGCCTTTTTTTAAAGGCAGTGAAAAAATACACAAAGCCTAATAATGTACTCCAGTTAATAAGATTATCAAGTTGTTTAAAGTAGCTGAAGATTAGTCACAAAAAAACCTAGTTTCTCTGGAAAGCTAGGATTTTACAAGAGAATTCGTTAGTTCTACAGCATCCAGGCATTGGCCGCGAAATCTTTATTGTTTTCGGCATCTTGATTCACCACCAAATCTGGGATGAGTACTTTGCCACGTTTGTGAGCATGGGCAATAGGAATACCCGAAGCAATCACCATCTCGCCACTACCAGTAGATTTCGCTGGAGTAATTGTCCGCGAGGCCGAGCCAGGTTTAGCTGCTCTGAGTTGTTTGTTTTCATCAATCAGGCGCAATACTTCTTTTTGGGCAGCTTCTAGATCGGTTTTAGCCTTTGCCAAACTCTGCTCCAACTTGGCAATGGTTTTATCCTTTTCTGCTGAGTCGGCATCAGTACTTACTGATTCCCCACTTGCTGCTACCACTTCTGCCTCAACAGTAGTTAGCGCATTTTCCTCAGCCGGTGCCGCTGCCTTCTTGGCCTCTTCTTTAATCAAGTCACCCAAGCCACGTCTATTTGCCATTAGTTAGTTTCTCCAATCTCTTTTTAATTCATCAGCCACCCGCCGATAATCGGCTTCTGCTTCCCGCGCCTGCTTACCCTTGGCCTGAGTTATCGTCGCTCCGTCTAAAGCCGCGCGTTCGTGAGCTTTATAGGCTCTCACAAACGAATGACAGGTAGGAATCCCAAGACTCAAAAGCTGGTTTTGAGCATCGATAGCTTCCCTTAGACTTCGACTATCTACTCTGGTCAACAATACCCGATGAGAAACTTTGGTGGGCGCTACTACTTCCTGAACGGTTTGGACGAGGATGGCCAGGTCCATTGGCGCACAGGGACTGGGTAACACCACATAATCCGCTATTTCCATCAGGGCGGTAACAACGGCGGGTTGCAACGCTGGTGGCGTATCTACAATTACTAAATTGTATCCTTGAATTTGCTTTAATTGACGCAATTCTTCTGGCTCAGTCACTTTACTGAACTGGAAAGGCATTTGGCCTCTCTCTGCCCACCAGCTACAGCTTCCCTGCTCATCGGCATCCACTACTGCTACTTCCATTGTTTCGGCAAAGATGGCGGCTAACCCCATGGTAGTGGTGGTTTTGCCCACACCACCTTTCCCATTGTGGACAATGATAATTATGGGAGTTTCGTTCATGCGATAGATGCTCGTAAATGCTTAACCAATTGAACCATACTTGTAAAATACTCGATCGATGATCTTCAGTATTTTTTGATCAAAGGTTCTTAAGGTAAGCTCTAAATCAACCTATCAAGAGTGCCAATTATGCCCCTTGGAAACGAACCCGCCGAAATTATGCAGCCGCAGTTTTTTTACCAGGCGCGCAAATTTTCTTTTCATGGCAACCGGATGCGCTTGCCCAATGGCGTGGAAGGAGACTGGACTTATGTGAAACATCCCGGCGGAGCCATGGTTATTCCGGTAACGCCCGATGGGCGGATTATTATTTTGCGTCAGTATCGCTTTGCTGTCCAAGGTCGCATCTTAGAATTTCCGGCGGGCACCTTAGAAATTGGTGAAACTCCCTTGGTCACGATCCAGCGAGAGATCGAAGAAGAAACTGGCCACCAAGTTACTAAATGGACAGACCTGGGGGAATTCTTTTTGGCTCCGGGCTACTCCGATGAAATCATTTATGCCTTCTTAGCCGAAGGTGCCGTGCCAGTGCCCCATCCCCCCGCCGGTGATGATGATGAAGATATCGAAGTTTTGTTCATGACCCCCGCCGAACTAGACGCGGCTATTTTAAGCGGAGCACCGATCGATGCCAAGTCGATCGCTGGTTATTTTCGGGCTAAGCCCCATCTAAATCTCAAATCATGAACCAGAGCGGCTACCGAACATTCTTCTGCGGTAGAATGCTCAAGGCAAGCCAAAACACCAATTTGGCCAAGCAGTCTGGCACATAGAGAAGAAACAGTATGAACTTTAGTGACTTAGTCCAAGAGCTAAACACCGGCACGATTCTGCCCGAAATAATCGTGGTAGTCACCATTATGGGTGTATTGATTGCCGACTTGATTTTGGGTCGCAAGGCCGCCCGCCCGATCGCCTATTTTGCCGTGGGCGGAGTATTGACCGCGATCGGCTCATTAGCTTTGCAGTGGAATATGGCCAACCCGATCGGCTTTTTCGGAGCCGTGAGCAGCGACCCCATGAGCGTGATATTTCGCGGCATGATTGCCCTCTCGGCGGCTGTGACCATTATGATGTCGATTCGCTACATTGAGCAGACTGGCACTGCCTTAGCTGAGTTTATTGCCATTCTGCTCTCCGCCACCGTGGGTGGGATGTTGCTCTCGATGGCCACTGAACTGGTGACAATTTTTGTTTCGTTAGAAACCATGAGTCTTTCGTCATACATGTTGACGGGCTATATGAAGCGCGATCCGCGATCGAACGAAGCAGCTCTCAAATACTTGCTAATCGGTGCCGTGAGTTCAGCCGTGTTTCTCTACGGGATTTCTTTGCTGTATGGACTCTCGGGTGGCGAAACCAAGTTGCCCGATATTGCTGTATCGATCGCCTCCCAGAGCAACCTGTCTTTGGGTCTACTAGTATCCTTAATGTTTGTGATTGCCGGGATTGCCTTCAAAATTTCGGCAGTGCCCTTTCACCAATGGACTCCAGACGTAT
>JANOXZ010000553.1:0-34477 GCA_031418695.1 Synechococcales cyanobacterium VAR_35_metabat_10 | reverse complement strand
TGACCCGGGTATTTTTCCAGAAACCCCTTTCTTGCCTGGGGTTAGCCAGATACCTACCCTTCAACGCTGGCGATATCGCTCGTAAATACATCACCGACCCAGAGGTACTGCGCTTTATTGATATCGAATGCTACTGCTGGTCGGTAGTCCCCGCTGAACTGACCCCCATGATCAATGCTGGCATGGTGTTCGCCGATCGACACTACGGCGGCATTAATTACCCCAAAGGCGGAGTCGGACAAATCGCCCAAAAACTCGCCGAAGGTCTAACCAACAAAGGCGGCGAAATTCACTACAAATCCCGAGTTAAAAGAATAATTTTAGAAAGTGGCAAAGCCGTAGGCGTAGAGCTAGTTAACGGTAAGACCTTTTTTGCCAAAAGAATAGTTTCTAACGCCACTCGTTGGGATACCTTTAGCAAACTCTTAGACCCAGCAGAAATGCCCAACCGAGAAGCTAAGTGGCAATCAACCTACAGCAAATCTCCCAGTTTTTTGAGCTTACACATTGGAGTCAAAGCCGAGGTCTTAACTCCCGGCACCGAATGTCACCATATTCAATTAGCCGACTGGGACAAAATGACCGAAGCCCGAGGAGCCGCTGGCACCTTGTTTGTCTCGATCCCTACTCTGCTAGACCCAGACTTAGCCCCAGCCGACCATCACATTATTCATGCCTTTACTCCGAGCTGGCTAGATGACTGGCAAAACTTGACTGCCACAGAATATGAAGCCAGAAAAGAAGAACAGGCTGGATTGTTGCTCGATCGATTAGAAAAACTTTTCCCCGGTCTCCACACTGGCATGGACTTTTTGGAAGTGGGTACCCCCCGCACCCATCGGCGCTTTTTAGGCCGAGCCGACGGTAGCTACGGCCCCATGCCCAGTCGCAAACTAGCGGGTCTATTACCAATGCCCTTTAATCGCACCAAGGTTCCCGGATTATACTGTGTAGGTGATAGTACTTTTCCTGGTCAAGGATTAAATGCGGTTGCATTCTCTGGCTATGCCTGTGCCCACAGAATTGCAGTAGATTTAGGCTTTAGCTAAGCTAGAAAAATGACAAATCAATTGTTTTAATTTTTAGACATTCTCATAAAACGATGATTACATTCATAATTGGTGCAGCGAAATGGGTAAAGATTAAAGATAGAAAGTATTTTTTCTACCCAACCTTGACGGCCAGTTCGCCGAATATTGGAATCATTGCAAGCCGGACAGCGGCGCCGCATAGTGAAAAAGCTGGCTTTTTGGGGGGTTCTTGCTTGAGGAAATCCAGAGTTGTTCATGATCTTTTTTCTCTTTTGCAACAAAAACAGCCTATCACTTCTTGGTAATTATGGAAACCTCATTAACTATTTTTGCTACAGACCATTGAGTGACTGGGTTTAAGGCTTTCCACCCCAAAAATTTACCCACTGATTCTGCTCTTTGAATTGCTATTCGATCGAGCTTTCCACCGTACTGCTGCTGCAATTGAAAGATCAATTGTTCGGTTTCTACGGTAACACCATTAGCCACCAATTTACCCCCAGGTTTCAGTGCTTGCCAACAAGCTTCAAATACACCAGGAATTGTTAATCCACCACCAATAAAGATGGCATCAGGTGCCGGAAGATTAATTAATACGGACGGAGCTTGACCACTAATAATTTGTAAATTTGGTACACCCAGTTTTGTAGCATTTACTACAATATTTTGCAATCTTTGAGGATGTTGTTCGATCGCCACCGCCCGATTGCGAGGATGACTACGCAGCCACTCGATCGAAATAGAACCATTGCCAGCTCCCACATCCCACAATAATTGACCGGGACAAGGTGCCAGAGTCGAAAGTGTCACAGCCCGAATTTCTCGCTTAGTAAGCTGACCGTCATGAATATAAGCATCATCTGGTAGGCCGGGGAGGCGAGAGTATCCTGAAATAGTGCCGGGGCATTCTAGGGCGATCGTGTGTAAATCGGCAATTGACTGATTAGAGTTTTCATTTAACCAATCATTAATCTGGTTACTCACCATTCTTTCTTGGCTACCACCCAGATGCTCCAAAATTGTCATTTGCACATCACCAAGTTCCCACTTTTGAAGAATCTGGGCAAGTTGAATCGGTGTATGTCGATCGGCACTCAAAGCCAATATTTTGGCTCCCGGGTACAGCAGCGGCTGAATCAAATGTAGATCTCGTCCACACAGACTCACCGTCTCCATTTCACTATAATTCCACCCCAAACGGCTACAGGCGAGGCTAAAGGCCGAGGGTGCCGCGAGGATGGTCATTTCCATCAATGGCATTAAACCTTGGGCGAGCAGGGCTTGATGCAGGCCGCTACCCACGCCGTAACACATCGGATCACCGCTGGCTAACACACAGACTTGTTGGCCACGGTGGTTGATGATTTGATCGATCGATTCTCGAAAAGGGCTTTGCCACACTAACTGTGTCCGAGAGTCAGTAGCGGGCAGCATGGCCAAGTGTCTTTTGCCGCCAAAAATAATCTCGGCTTGATCTAAGAGGCTGCGGGCGATCGGGCTGAGTCCAGTCAATCCATCATCCCCCATACCTACCACCGACAACCAGTGCTTACTCACGCGCTTAATTCCTGCTTTGCTACCAGAGGATATTCTACCGAGTAAGATCGAGGTGAACCAAGAAACTGCCACAAAATTATGAAAAGACTGTTGATAACTTGGGTGCTCAACGCCGCCTCTTTGCCGATCACTGCATACCTAATCAATCAGTTGATTCCCAATGGCATGACTTTTACTGATGCCTCAGGAGCATCGGTGGCGGCTTTTGCTTTGGCTACGGTGAATACTTTTATCAGACCGGTTTTGAAATTTCTGACTTTTCCCCTGACTTTTTTCACTTTGGGTCTATCGGCGATCGGTCTAAACGTGGGTTGTTTGATGGCAGTTGATGCCTATGCAGAAGGCTTTAAAATTAATGGTTGGCAATCGATCTTAGCCGGTACATTAGGAGTCTCGATCATCTCGACTGTTTTGAATATGCTGTTTAACCGCAAAGACTAATCTTTATGTTCGATCGAGACAGTCGATCGGCTATCCTGGATCCTTGGCATCTGTGATTCTTAGACTTGGTGCCTTAAACATAGAAATACTTACTTAGGAGTTTACGGTGGAACGTACATTTATTGCCATCAAGCCTGATGGCGTGCAGCGCGGCCTGGTGAGCGAAATTATCGGTCGGTTCGAGAAAAAAGGCTTCACCCTCATAGGTATGAAGTTCATGATGGTTAGTAGAGAATTGGCTGAACAGCATTATGCTGTGCATAAAGAAAGACCTTTCTTTGCTGGCTTGGTAGATTTTATTATCTCTGCTCCAGTAGTAGCAATGGTTTGGGAAGGCGATGGTGCAGTAGCTTCCGCCCGCAAAATTATTGGGGCAACCAATCCTTTAACTTCTGAACCCGGAACTATTCGCGGTGATTTGGGTGTGAGCATTGGCCGCAACTTAATTCATGGTTCTGATGCTGTAGAAACTGCTCAACAGGAAGTTGCTCTATGGTTTAAGCCTGAAGAATTGGCTGGTTGGAAACCAACGATCACTCCTTGGCTTTACGAATAGTCTAATGACCTCTCAGTTGATCGATCAACTGAGAAAACTAAAAGTTTGCTTTTTAAATTCCTCTTTTTACACTAAAAATTTATTTGATCATGCTAGATAATAACGCTGTTTTAGAAGCTCTCCGCCCGGTTAATGATCCTGAGTTACAAAAAAGCTTGGTAGAACTCAACATGATCCGTCAAGTAAAAATTACTGATGGTGTAGTGAGCTTTGATCTAGTGTTGACGACCCCAGCTTGTCCCTTAAAAGGCATCATTACCGATGACTGTCGGCGGGTGGTTACTAAACTAGAGGGCGTAATATCAGTCGATATTAACGTTACCTCCGAGATTCCAGCCCAAAAAGCCATGGCCGATCGAGTAGGTATTGAAGGAGTCAAAAACATCATTGCTATTTCTAGCGGCAAGGGGGGCGTGGGTAAAAGCACCGTATCTGCTAACGTAGCTGTGGCACTAGCCCAGATGGGAGCCAAAGTGGGCTTGCTAGATGCCGATATTTATGGACCCAATGCACCGATTATGTTTGGCTTAGCAGGTACCCGTGCAGTAATGCCCCAAGGTGGAGGATTAGAGCCACCGATCGCCCATGGGGTCAAGCTGATTTCGATGTCTTTTTTTGTGGACGCTGACCAGCCTTTGCCTTGGCGGGGACCGATGTTAAACGGTGTAATTCGGCAGTTTATTTATGAAGTAGCTTGGGGCGAATTGGATTATTTAATTGTGGATCTGCCACCAGGGACTGGTGATGCTCAGTTAACTTTGGCGCAGGCAGTGCCGATGGCTGGAGCCGTGATTGTGACTACTCCTCAGAATGTGGCGATCGCTGATGCCCGGAAAGGTTTGCGGATGTTTGAGAAATTCACCACAATTTTGGGAGTAGTAGAGAATATGAGCTACTTTGTCCCTCATGATCAGCCAGATAAACAATATGATATCTTTGGTTCCGACGGTGGTAAAAAGCTGGCGGCGGAGTTACAGATTCCTTTATTAGGCTGCATTCCCCTAGAAATTCCGGTGCGAGAAGGTGGCGATATTGGTCAGCCGATCGTGGTTTCGGCACCTAATTCAGCGGCAGCTAAGGCATTGGTGGCTGTTGCCCAGTCGATCGCGGCACGGGCAGCAGTGGTGGCTCTCTCCGACTAGTTTTAACTTTTACGAGGATTATGTTTTCACCCCCCACTAAAATTCAGTCCAATAAGAAATCTGGTATTGTTACCAAAATTACTGCCAAATATGGCAAAACCGATTGGGTATTGTTGCTATTAACTGTTGGATTAACATTTTTTGGCGGCATCATGATTCGCAGCACCGAGCTAAACCGCCCGGTAACAGATTGGTGGCAGCATTGGGTGCTGGGGGGCTTTGGCTTAGTGCTGGCACTGCTAATTACTCGCAGTAATTATCAAAACTTACTGCGGTTTCATTGGTATCTATATGGTGCAAATATAGCGATGCTGGCGGCGGTAATGTTTCTGGGCGCTAGTGCCAAGGGTGCCCAACGTTGGATTTATATTGGCCCTTTTAATTTCCAACCTTCGGAGTTTGCTAAAATCGCGCTGATTATTACTCTGGCAGCAGTGTTGCAACAGCGACAGGTCAAGTATTTATCGGAGTTCGTTAAGACTTTATTTATTACTATTCCTCCTTGGCTGTTGGTATTTATTCAACCAGATTTGGGTAGTTCTTTGGTGTTTGGGGTTATTGCTCTGGGGATGTTGTATTGGGCAGGAGCTAATCCGGGCTGGCTATTGCTATTGGCTTCGCCGCTGATTGCAGCTATTTTGTATGCGGTGTATCAGCCATTGTGGGTTGTATGGGCGGGGTTGATGGCAGTCGTTGCTTGGCGCACTTTGCCTTGGCCAAAAATTAGTTCATTAGTTGCTTTAGGCATTAATGTGGGCTTTGGTTTTTTGGGCGTGGTGTTTTGGAATGTACTGAAAGACTACCAAAAAGAGCGTTTGATAATGTTTCTAGACCCAGAAAAAGATGCCCTAGGAGCCGGGTATCACCTAATTCAATCGCGGATTGCGATCGGGGCTGGGGGCTTTTGGGGACAGGGAATTACCCAGGGTACTCAAACTCAGCTCAACTTTATTCCAGAGCAGCACACTGATTTTATTTTCTCGGCGATCGGGGAAGAATGCGGCTTTTTTGGCTGCTTTGTACTAATTTTTACATTCTGGTATCTCTGCTGGCGGATCTTAAAGATTGCCAATACTTCTAGAGATAATTTTGGCTCGCTGCTGGTAATTGGGATTCTTTCGATGATTGTGTTTCAGGTGGTGGTCAATATTGGGATGAATGTGGGAATTGCGCCGGTGACGGGGATTCCGTTACCTTGGATTAGCTACGGTCGATCGGCTCTGCTGAAGAACTTTATTTCGATCGGCTTAATAGAATCTGTTGCAGCCGCCCGACGCAGTAGTCGCCGCTAAGATTTGGGCTAGTTGTCCACGTAAAAATAATAGTTGGCGGTA
Organism: Synechococcales cyanobacterium VAR_35_metabat_10; assembly: GCA_031418695.1. Classification (GTDB taxonomy): domain Bacteria; phylum Cyanobacteriota; class Cyanobacteriia; order Cyanobacteriales; family Chamaesiphonaceae; genus JAAFHZ01. The sequence continues at coordinate 28,416 of JANOXZ010000553.1, read as the reverse complement.
TAGGGCACCCGGACTTCGGTATTAGCTTGAGTTCGATCGCAGCCGGTTGCTGGTGCGCTGCCACCCATGGTGTTCAGGCGCTGAATGCTTTTTACCGAACTAAACAGTCCTTTTCCTTCCGGTTTCTTGGCTGCAAGCAATAGCCAGGGAATTGTCTTGACTCCTATCACTTCAGAGCGCGCCTTGACTTCTCCCTGGATTTTGCTGCCATCGTTAGATTCCCAGGTTGGCCCGCCATAATGTTTGCCTACCTTGGTTTTTGCTTGGTCAAAAAGTTCAGCTTCGGGTGCTTTAAAAACCCATGCAAACTGAGTGGCATCATTTTTGTTGACACTACATTGATAAATTTGTACTCCTTTAGCCGATAAAGCAAAAGCCACCTTTTCGGTCTGAGGTGGCTTCAAATTCTCTGGAGTAGCAGGAGCAGTGGTCATGGCAGACACACTGATGCTAAAAATGGCTGTGAAGCTAAAACTACCAATAACTGCCAGATTGATATTTCTCATGTTGCACAGGTTTGGTTACTTAAAGTTTTCTATTATGTCACAAAATAAAAAACATACTCAAATGGGGATAAAAAAATACTATAGCAATCCTAAGTAGTTGAAGAATTGGCCTGTTGCGGAGTAAGGTTTTAAAGTCTTTTCAACACGCCAAATCATTTGGGATTGCTATAGATGTCTTCTTCTCAAAGGAGTATATTCTTCATCTGAGATAAATTATTTCCTGGTTTAGGTCGAGGCCAGACTATGCTGATTTCCACCGACCGATTGCATTGCCATAAAGGCTGGCATAGTAAAGATATCCATCAGGTCCGGTCTTCATCCTGACAATGTAAGGCAGGTTGTCAACTATCTGGGTGGAATTGACGGTGCCGTCTGGATTCAAGGTAGTTGCATACACTGTACCCAGCCCAACATCGTTATAAAATAGTGCTCCATTATAGACAGATGGCAATGAAGTTCCTGTGTAAAAGTCACCCATGATGAGAGCGGTAGCTGCTAAACCATCAGGATTCAAGTTGGCATTGTGATTACGACTTAATAGTGGACTCACGGCCTGTCCGCTATTATAGAAAGCTTGAGCCTGAGGTAAGGTACTGTACCCTAGGTTTTGATTAGGTCCTTCAAAGTAAGGCCAACCAAAGTTACTGCCCCTAGTTGCCACGTTAATTTCTTCCCAGGCAGTCCAGCCAACGTCCCCAAGGTAAGGAGTGCCGGTAGTAGGATTAAATGCGAAGCGGAACGAATTGCGTACCCCTAAACTCCAGACCTTAGAACGATTGCTGTCTAGATTGCCATTAGAGAAGGGGTTATCTGCATAACCTTGTCCAGTGAGAGGATTAATTCTCAGCAGTTTGCCAGATAAACTATCGACATCCTGAACCCGAGTCGATCGCCAATCAACAGAATTATAGGAAGTCCCATCACCAACTGTGACATATAAGGATCCATCTGGTGCAAATTGAACTTGTCCAATGCTATGACTGTCGCTGTCGCCTGCCAAGTAGTCTCGGATATTGTTGTTTAAATCAAAATTGGTGTCTGTGGCTGAGTAATCTCTGCCAAGATTGATAGGATCAGCATCTTCAATCAGGGTAATCGGTGGTGTAACTGTTGATCCGTTGGCAATGCCAGATGGTAAATTAGTGAGGTCAACCGTACTATCTATTCCGGGATTACTAGTGTATTGCCAAAGGCTATTTTTACCCAGTAAGACTACTTCACTACCCTGGATGGCTGTTGTGAAGTTAGTGGTGGGGTCGGCTGTTACCCGAATCAAACGGGCGGGGCGATTGCCCTGACCATCTCGTCCTGCTAAACCGCTATTTGCTGCGGCTTCTGGCGGGTCATAGGTAAAAGACAAATAGACAAAGTCTCGATTTTGGTTTCTACCAAATAATGGATCGATCGCCATGCCTAGTAGTCCGCGATCGGCCACGTCATTTACCTGTTCAGAGATATCTATGAAGGGCGTAGGTCGCAGACCAGCGGCAAGTGGTGAGGGATTAGCAGTTGTATTAATTAATACTCCGACGTTGTTGGTGAGCCAGTTAGCAGTGGCAATATCACCCTTTCCATCATTATTAAAATCAGCAACGGTTAGATCAAAAGGTGTGGTGCCGGTGAAAAAAGTAGTAGGGGCAGCAAACTTACCATCGCCACTTCCTAGCAATACGCTGACAGTATTACCGCCTGGGTTATCTCCATTGGGGTAATTTCCAGCAATGTTAGACGTAACGATATCTATCTTGCCATCACCATCCATGTCCCTCAGTACGACACCTACTGGCTGTAGCCCCGTAGCATATCTCACTGCTGGTGCAAAGCCTCCAGTTCCATTGCCCAGCAAAATACTGACAGAATTATCGGTTTGACTGTCACTCACAAGATCTATATTGCCATCACCATTCAAATCGGCAGCACGAATTGAATGCGGCTTGCCTCCAACTCCAATGTTGGTAGCAGCACTAAAAGTTCCTGTCCCACTATTTAGTAAGATGCTGATGTTGTCACTGTCTTGGTTAGCTACAGCTATATCTGGTCTATTATCGCCATTAAAATCAGTCAAATTAAGGGAATGTGGCACAGATCCAACTGCGTATTCAGCAAAACTGCCAAATGTACCATTGCCGTTGTTACGCATCACGCGGACGCTAGAAGCCCCTGTACCAGTAACTGCAATGTCGATATCACCATCTCCATCTACATCTGCGGCTACAGCTTCATGAGAACCAGAGGTTCCGGCATAGTTAACGGCTGTAGCAAATGTCCCATTCCCATTACCCAAGAGTACACTAACGTCGTTAGAATCTTGGTTGGCAGTAAATAGGTCAAGCCTGCCGTCTTGGTTGAAATCACTGGCAAAAACTGATTTTGGTTTAATTCCTACCCCAACATTAACTGCCGACGAAAAAGTACCATTTCCATTGCCAAGTAGGATGCTGACATTATTGTCGGCTGCATTGGCAGTTACTAAATCTAGTCTACGATCCCCATTAAAATCAGCGGAGGTTATGCCATGAGTATTGGTACCAGTAGAATAACTCTGAACAGGGGCAAAGTTTAGAGTAGGCGATTGAACAAATGTTTTGACTATTCCGCCTTTTTCTGCAATAAACATCAGTTGACCATCTGGAGACCAATCAAAGGTGGTTGGCCTGTTTAGCCCAGTTACAACTTGTTCACGGAGAATAGTTGTTAATTGGGGTTGAGGTGGTGTGTAGCTGCCTACCACTAACTGAGCATCTGCCCAGTCGGCGTGATCACTTCCATTGCCGTTACCCCCGTCATTCACAATCAAAGTGAGGTTTTGTTTACCAGTAACATTGACATTGGCTAGCTTGGTACTGCTAAGACCATTCATTAATCCACTGTCATAAAGCAGCTCACCATCTGCCAAAATCTGGAAGACCACGGAACCACCGCCAGAGACTTCATCATCTACTCCCACATACGCGAAGAAGCTATTATAATTCCCGCCAAGGTTGTAATTAATTTGGGAATTGGAATGAGCTCCGATACCTTTGGCGTATGTAGTACCTTCTAGTTTGAGGGGATTGCCATCTGCTGCTCCTATTTCTCCATTAGATCGATCTCGTTCTACTGCTCCCCAACCATTGGTGGAAGTAAAAGGCAAATCGCTCAAATAGCTAAGAATTGGCCCGGCTGTATCATTAATTGTGATCGAAGAAGTACGCGATGTACCCAGATCAGCGCCGATCGGATTTTGAATCAGCAGACTTACTGTTTTGTTTGTATTGGCTACTCCATCATTGAGCGTTTGTACTGTGATAGTCTTCTCTGTCTCTGTTGGGCCAAAGGTGAGAGTGGTGATTGGGATAGGGGTATAGTTCACGTTCGGAGTCGCAGTGGAGTTCCCTCCAGTGAAATAGTCAATACTTGCAGTACCGGAGGTATCTCCTTGTCTTCTTACTGTGATATTGATAGCATTTCCCTCTGCTACCTGAGAACTATTTGTAGCAAATACAAAGATAGATTCCACTGTGTTTTGGAAAGTGCCCAAAGTGGTGTCAGTAGCGGTGGTGTTATTAAGAGTATCTCTTACTGCGCCTGCTAGTAAAGTTGCGGTGTAAGTGCCCCGATCATTCCAGTTCCAAATTCCATCGGTTGCAGTAATTTGATAGGTAGCAGTAACTGTTGGACTGTTGGTACTGGGTGTAACACTGACCAATTGAGCAAGTTGAGAATATCCATTTGAGCCAGTGACTCGTACATCGCTACTGGTCGTACTACCGTTAATGGTGCTAACATTTACCGACGTTGTATCAGTATAGGTCACGCTAAAGGTGTAGGGCGCAGGAGTACTACTGCTGATAGGTGTTGCTGTCAGGCTAGGTGCCGGGGGACTAGTATCAGGGCCTAGTGGTACTGAGGTTAAACGTGCATTAGCCCAGTCGCCATGGTCATAGAAATTATTATCACCGCTATCAGTCACCACTAGTCGGAGATTTTGTTTGCCAGTGACATCAACATTCACGTTTCTGGTGGCGGTGTTACCAGTCATTAAGCCACTATCGTAAATCTGTATGCCATCAGAAAACACTTGGAACAAGACAGAGCCATTGGCACCCACCTCGTCATCTACACCAATATCAGAAATAAAGCGGGTATAGTTGCCACCCAAGGTGTAAGTAGTGTCAGACCCCGCGTGAACCCCTAGTCCTTTGGTGTAGGTGAGGCCGCTGAGCGTTAAGGTATTACCATCGGTCGCACCTTGTTCGCCGTTGGATTTATCGCGTTCGATCGCTCCCCAGCCATTGGTTGCTGCTGTTGCCGTCAAATCGCTTAGATAAACGCTCGTGGCCGTACTAACGTTGACTTGGAAAGTGCCTAAAGTTGTTGCAACGACAGCATTACTGCTAGTATCACTGACTTGGTTGCCTTGCAGTGCCACAGTGTAGGTGCCAGTTTCATTGGCATCCCAAGCACCGGCGGGAGGAGTGATGCGATATGTTGCCGTGAGTGGAGACCCGTTGGTTGAGGGAGTTGCACTAACAAAGGTTGCCAGTTGACTGTAACTATTGGGACCCGTAATTAATAAGTCAGTGGAATCTAAAGTACTAGAGTTAACCGCAACGTTGTCATTATATGTGACGGTAAAGGTGTAAGGAGTAGTACTATTTGGTGTAACACTAAGAGGCGTGGCATTTAGTGTAGCAGTGGGTGCTGTCGTATCTGGAGTGGGAGAGCCATTTTCTAAACGTGCATTAGCCCAGTCGGCATGGTCATAATAATTATTATCACCGTTATCAGTCACTACTAGTCGGAGACTTTGTCTGCCAGTGACATCAACGTTCACCGTTTTGGTGGCGGTGTTACCAGCCATTAAGCCACTATCGTAAATCTGTACGCCATCAGCCAATACTTGGAAAACTACAGAGCCATTGCTGCCTACCTCGTCATCTATGCCAATATCAGAAATAAAACGGGTGTAGTTGCCACCTAAGGTGTAGGTGGTGCTAGACCCCGAATGAACCCCTAGACCTTTGGTGTAGGTGAGGCCATTGAGCGTTAAGGTGTTGCCATCGTTTGCACCTTGCTCGCCGTTGGATTTATCGCGTTCGATCGCTCCCCATCCATTAGTAGATGCTGTTGCAGTCAAATCGCTCAGATAAAAAGTTGGTAAAAGCCCTTGATAAGAGCTGATGAAAGAATTGGTGAAAGGTGTAATGGTTTCAATTGTGCCTGTGGCATACTCTAGATTCCAATTACCACCTTTGGCAGAATTCCCGGTGTTATCTGTAGATGCGGCTATGTCGGCATCTGTTAACTGACTAATTCTGTCAACAAAAGCTTTTCCAAACTCGCCTGCTGCAATCCCACATCCATAAAAAAGAATGTCTGCATCTTGAGCTAGTGATGATTTCCACTGTTGGAGTTGATTGGAATACTGTGGTAGGGATTTGTCATTGAGTAAACCATTACCCAGTTGAACCTCAGATGCGTTTCCGTGGGAGATGATACTAATGCTTGATAAGTATTTATATTGCTCTAGTGCCTCTGTTATTTGAGTAACTCCATCTCGTGTGGGGTCTAAGAAAATCTTGATATCTGCTTGTACACCTGCCATTATATCCATGGCACTAGAAACATTTGAATCAATAAAGGCAATTGTTTGAGGATCTCTGAAACCGTTGCCTATCAGAGTCGAAAGTTTCTGAGAACCTGGAAGTTCCATCTGAGTAAACGTAGACTCAAATGTTTGACCAGCAAAATTATTTTTTAGCATGTATTTATAGTGAAATTTAAAATATGTTCAAGTCAATTGGTCTGAACGAACTTATAAATAACACCAACTTTACGCCTCAAGCTAAGTCGCCATAAACTCAGTTCTATGCTTTACCATTTAAACTGATGTCTTTGGCTATTCCCAAGATGCTTTTGGTGTTTATCATCCCAAACACTGTTTTTGTGCCTATTTTCATATTACTCTACCTGTCAATAGTCTGAGAAGTAAAACTTTGCTTAAAGGATGTCTAAAAAATCTGGTTTATCGGCTAGAATACTGATTCTACTGTTGACATATCAGGGTTGAAATCCTCATTATTCCGCTCACCACGGGGCTTTCCAGACATTCTCTAAAAGGTATTGTTAGAGTACAGGTAAATGTATCACAAACTACAAATTAACCAGCTTAAAATGATGTTAAGTGACTTGTCCTCAAATAATTTATCAAGAAACTTGCTGGAAATTGCTGTTAAACAACGCTTTTACTGGCTCAGGATAAATGGGAGAGTAGTTATATACATGTTCTTAATATCAATTGATAGAAAGACTCTTGCGATGGTGAGGAACATCAAAAAAAGTTTGCATTTTTTCAGTGATGAGGTCAGATCTCATCTAAAAGCCTTAATAAAACTTTAAATAATGCATCAATTTACCCAGAACTGCGCCGCTGATACCCAGTCGGCGCTGGAAATCGCCTAAATCACTATATGAGCCATTGTTTTGCCGATCGATCACCAATAACTCCATCAACTCCGCATCCATTTCCGGAATCTGCATCAACTCCGTCAAACTAGCAAAACTAGGATTACATAGTACCGGCTGCAACTCTGGCACCCGATATTGAAAGCTCAGCACTAAACTCCAGGTTTGAATACGCTGTACTGGCATTCCCAATGCTGCGGCGAGGTCTTCGATCGAGTAAAGCTCTAACCCGGCCTGCTGCAAACCCACCAATGCTCGTGCTTGGTGAATAGACAATCCAGGTAAGCGGAGCCAGTCATCGATCATCGCTGAATTTACATCAATTTTGATCCCTAGTTCGGCAGCGATCGGCAGTTCAGCCAAAGAGCCAAAGCGATAATAGGGGTCATTAGCCATTTTCTGCCGCGCAAATAAAGACATTTTTTTTGATGAGTGTGAGAATCTGTCTACAATAGCGATATTAGTACAAATTGACTCAATATAAATCTTCACCACATTTTCATGAAGTATCGTGAATCAGGATTTGCGTAGCCTCAGCGTCAATCAACCAGTTATTAGTTGATTGACGCTACAACTATTAGAGATCAAAACGATCGAGGTTCATCACCTTGTCCCACGCCGCCACAAAATCATGCACAAATCTCGGCTGAGAATCACCACATCCATAGACTTCTGCTAGAGCGCGGAGCTGAGAATTTGAACCGAAAATAAGATCAACACGAGTGCCAGTCCACTTGAGTTCACCAGTTTGGCGATCGCGCCCCTCAAACGAGTTTTGAGCATCAGAAGTCGCCTTCCAGGTAGTACCAAGATCCAGCAGATTTATGAAGAAGTCATTGGTCAAAGTCTCGGGTCGCTTGGTAAACACACCGTGCTGAACCTGACTGAAGTTGGCATTTAAGACCCTTAGGCCACCAACCAGCACGGTCATTTCTGGCGCGCTTAGAGTCAGTAGCTGCGATCGATCCACTAACAACTCCTCAGCAGATAAGGGATGACCACTTTGGAGATAATTGCGGAACCCATCCGCTTTTGGTTGCAGTGGGGCAAAAGCTTCCACATCTGTTTGCGCCTGGGATGCATCCGTTCTTCCGGGCTGGAAAGGAACCGTCACATTCTGCCCAGCGTTCTTGGCCGCCTGTTCCACCCCGGCACAGCCACCCAAAACGATCAGATCTGCCAGGGAAACCTTTTTCTTGCCAGACTGGGAATTGTTGAACTCCTGTTGAATTGCCTCTAGGGTTTTCAGCACAGTGGCCAGTTGGGTAGGCTGATTAACTTCCCAATCCTTCTGAGGAGCCAGCCGTATCCTTCCCCCATTCGCCCCGCCGCGCATATCAGATCCACGGAAGGTAGAAGCTGAGGCCCAGGCTGTTGAGACCAAATGGGAAACAGACAGTCCTGAAGCCAGGATCTTACCCTTGAGAGCTGCCACATCCTGGGCACCAATCAAGTCATGGGTGACAGGGGGGAGAGGATCTTGCCACAGGAACTCTGTCGCTGGGAGTTCTGAGCCGAGGTAGCGCGATCGAGGGCCCATATCCCGGTGGGTCAGTTTGAACCACGCCCGAGCAAACGTTTCGGCGAGCTGATCTGGGTGATCAAGGAAACGCCGTGAAATTGGCTCATAGATGGGATCCATCTTCATGGCCATGTCTGCTGTGGTCATCATGGGTGCATGGCGCTTGGATGGATCGTGGGCATCCGGGACGGTACCCGCACCAGCACCGCCTTTCGGTGCCCACTGATGGGCACCAGCAGGACTTTTTACTAGTTCCCACTCATAGCCAAATAGGTTTTCAAAATAGTTGTTGTCCCATTTTATCGGGTTGTTAGTCCAGGCACCTTCGATGCCGCTGGTAATCGTATGAACACCCTTGCCAGTGCCAAAGCTGTTCTTCCAGCCTAGTCCCTGCTCTTCAATGCTGGCTCCCTCGGGTTCCCTACCAACCAGCGCATCATCCCCTGCACCGTGGCATTTGCCGAAGGTGTGTCCACCGGCCACCAGAGCCACTGTCTCTTCGTCGTTCATCGCCATCCGTCCGAAGGTTTCCCGGATATCTTTCCCTGAGGCCACTGGGTCGGGGTGGCCGTTCGGGCCTTGGGGATTTACATAAATTAGACCCATTTGCACTGCGCCTAACGGACTTTCTAGCTCCCGATCGCCTGTATAGCGCTTATCTCCCAGCCATTCGGCTTCAGCGCCCCAGTAAATATCTTCTTCTGGTTCCCAAATATCTGCCCGCCCACCAGCAAAACCACAGGTTTTGAGTCCCATCGATTCGAGGGCACAGTTGCCAGCCAAGATCATTAAGTCAGCCCAAGAGATTTTCTGGCCATATTTCTGCTTGATCGGCCACAGCAGCATTCGTGATTTATCCAGGTTGGCGTTGTCTGGCCAACTATTGAGCGGTGAAAACCGTTGGTTGCCAGTACCTGCGCCGCCACGACCGTCACCGATGCGGTAGGTGCCTGCACTGTGCCAAGCCATCCTAATAAAGAGCGGCCCATAGTGGCCATAATCGGCTGGCCACCATTCTTGGGAATGGGTCATCAGCTCGAAGATATCTGTTTTTAAGGCCGCGTAGTCCAGACTTTTGAAAGCTTCAGCGTAGTTGAATGCCTCACCCATCGGGTTAGCTCGGGGTGAGTGCTGGTGAAGGATCTTTAAATTCAACTGATTTGGCCACCAGTCTCGGTTAGACGTGCCATGTCCAGCCGTGAACTTTGGAACTCCGCCCATAAATGGACATTTGCTTTCACTACTCATAATCGCTCCGATCGTTTGTTATAGGATGTTTTTCCTTTGCTACGCCACCTTTTTTTTAGACAGCAAGCATCGTCACTTTTGAATTAAAAAAGTTGAATCAAAACAGTTGCATTAATATAGTTAATCAACACAGCCTGCTCGGGTTTTTTTGCATCTGAATTGATGTATTAAGGTAGTTCAACATGGTCTCGGCATTAGTAACCATCGGCATTACCTCAAAGCCATCTTGTTCTATAAACATTTTTTCAATAACCCCATCTTTCACTAGCATCGAATAGCGCCAGGAGCGTTGCCCAATCCCTCGATCGGAGAGATTTACCATCATCTCCATCGCATTGGTAAAGTCCCCATTTTCATCAGGTATACAGCGCACTCGATCGGCACCTGCTTCTTGGGCCCAATTTGCCAACGAGAACGGATCATTTACCGAAATACACAGAATCTCATCGACTCCGTTCGATCGAAAGACCTCGGCAGCGTCGTTGTAGCCTGATAGTTGCAGAGAGGAATATGGGAAAAAGGCTCCCGATACCGTAAACACCACCACAGTTTTGTGTTCAAAGAGATCTGCTGTGGAAAGACTGTACCAGCCCACTTCCCCTAGCATCCGGATAAACATCCGAAAGGTTACTTGAGGAACAGACAGACCCTCATGATTGAATAACATTTGCTCAGCTCCTTACTTGAATTCAAGATCAGTTAGATTCTTTCTAACTACAAAATTGATGAGTAGAAGACACGACCCTGAACTGGCTACTTATCCTCACACCTTCTAATAGAACTATCTTCGTAATAGAGCGATAAAAAATATCGATTTTCTTGATTTTGTGCATACGAATCAACCCCCAGCGAGTCGCTCTGAGCAATCCAGTGTTTACAATAGTTAATTATTGAGATCGGGAACTTAAAAATCCACAATTAACGTTACAACTAATTAAACCTGCTTTTTTAAGTTAAAAATACAACTGTTTGCAACACTTAATATCTCTGCAAAATAAAATTCTTTGAATCTTAAGTACGGCTTAGATTCTTATACAGAAAATCGAATCTTTACCCTCCTAGCTAATCTGCGAATATTGCCATTTCTCTAAGAAGCCAATAGTCTGTTCACGCTATTGTATTGGTTAAACTTAATCTTCTCTACTTTGTTGCTGGCCTAGAATTACTGGTGGATAAGGTGTCATAATTTAGAGGTTGATTTGTGTGTGACTCGACAAGGCCATGGCTAAGAAACTGCTAAAAAACCGTTATTTGATTGAAGATGTCGATCGAGATGAACTTGGTGCCAGTGCTTTCGGCACTACTTATTTGGCCAGAGATACCAACTATCAATGCCAAACCAATACAAATTGGCCAGCATCTGCTGAAGCACTCGCCAAGTGTATCACCATGATCCATATGTGCAAACCAGCTTTGTACAAACGGCTTAATTGCTTAATTTCCTCCAGCAGCGGCTTCCTTCAACTACCTTAAATTGTTGATATGATATTTCCAAACAATTACTAGATATCTTCCATGCAAGCAGATAGAATCACCACTAATCCTAAGCAGATGAATGGTCAGCCTTGTATTCGCAACATGCGTTTGACAGTTAAACGAGTAGTCGAATTACTGGCAATTTACCTTGATCGATCTGAACTATTTCGAGAATTTTCAGAACTGGAAGAAGAAGACATTCGACAAACCCTAGTCTTCGCCTCTTCCTACCTAGACTATCGCACCATTGAATTACCAAATAGAGTGATTAGTGAATGTATAGAAGAACTACAGCAAGGTGTCACCATGACCCAAACACTCACTCTATAGCTTAACTGTACCAAACAAAAAATACTTAACAGCAAAGCCTGCGGCCAAAACAAAAATTCCAATAATCACGGCACGACCAATGAATCCCCAAAAGCCTAGTTTACCTTTCTTCCAATACGTTAATCTGACCCTGAATCTCTGCCAACTTGGTATCCACTTTAGCAAAACCTACTCGAATCTCTTCTCGTAAGCCAATAACCAAATCTCTTAACTCTTTTATTTCAGTTTCTGTGGTGGGAGGCATAATTACAGAGGATGATGAAAGCTGTCTCTATTTTATCATCGGATTTCATCATCCATAAGTTGCCCTGACATTAACCACTAATTCACATACTTGCCAATCAACAAATTCAGCTTCTCCTTAGTCGCCGGATTCATCCCTGCTGGCGGTGTAATGATGGCATACTTTAAAGCACTGTGAGCGATCGATTCAAAAGGCTTAGCCGCAATGCGTTTTACAGTTTCTTGAATCACCCGCTGCGCATTCACCGCATTCTTACCCAAATTAGCAATCACCATCTCCACCGTGACACTGTCATGGTCAGGATGCCAACAGTCATAGTCCGTGGAAAGCGCCAAAGTTGCATAGGCAATCTCCGCTTCCCGTGCCAGCTTGGCTTCGGGTAAATTAGTCATCCCAATAATCGTGCCGCCCAACTGGCGATACATATTCGATTCTGCCTTAGTAGAAAAAGCTGGGCCTTCCATGCAAATATAGGTACCGCCCTTGTGGCAAGTAATATCTGGCAGGTTTAAAGAGTCGATCGAGTCCGCCAAAACTTGTTGCAACTGCGGACAAATCGGATCCCCAAAAGAAATGTGGGCGACGACTCCTTCACCAAAAAAAGTCGCTGCCCGACCTTTGGTGCGGTCTAAAAATTGATCGGGTAACACCAAATCCAACGGCTTCACTTCTGCCCGCAACGAACCCACCGCCGAAGCCGAAATCAAATACTCCACGCCCATTTGCTTCATGGCATGGATGTTGGCGCGATAGGGCACTTCACTAGGAGTTAGATGATGATTTCTTCCATGTCGAGGAATAAAAGCCACCTTGTTACCATCTATTTCTCCGGTAATCAAGGCATCGGAAGGATCACCAAAAGGAGTCTTCACCTGGACTTCGGCCACGTTTTGCAACGCCTCCATTTTGTAAAGACCACTGCCACCAATAATGCCAATTTTGATATCTGTCATGAGTTTGAAATGCTAAGAGCCGATCGACTTCAGAATTATAGTCGATCGGCTCCCTTCCAGACCCCAAAGAATCTAAGCCTAAGTTTCGCCTAGCACTTCATCAAACTTAGTGGAATCGATTACCGCCTCACCGTCAATCGGGTCTTCCCCAGGTACTCTAGCCATAAACCACAGAGCAAACAATGGCACGACACCTAGAGCAATACCCAACAGAATCGGAATCCAAATATTGCCACCAATACTCAACACCATTGCAAACACAAAGTTACCCAAGTACATCGCCATTGGTAAATTGAGCTGCGATCGATCCAAGGTAATTCTTTCTTTTGGCCACAGCAGAGCTGCCACCGACATAAAGACCGCACCGGTTTCCATCCAGCCTGCAAAGTTCAGGTAAGGCATCCCAAAAAATGGTCCAGGAGTTTTCCACTCCCAAAAAGGCACTGCCGTCTGACTCATCGCTGGGTCCAACACAAAATCCCATGAGGTCAGTAACAAAGCTCCAAAAAAGATTGACCCAGTATGGCGCAGCCAGTTGGGCAAATTGGTATTATCAAAACCCGCGCGCGCCACTATATAGCAAGAAAAGCCCAAGTAGAACCAAGACAGGGGAATAGTAAAGGGCACCAAACCAGCAATCTTATAACCCAAACCGTTTAGATAGCCATAATCACCAAAAGGTAAACCGGTACTAGTACCTAACAACTCGCTACTCAAAGACAAAGCGATCGCGGGCACCATAAAGCTCAACCATTGCCACCAACCCAACATCCGATAGGCATAAGCTGAGACAGCAATTGTCCCCAGCACAATGTATAGCACCCCACCATTGGCCATCGAGAGCTGAAAAACGCCCTGACCGAAAGGTGGCAATTGTAAAATCAAATCAGCATGGGGCAACACAATCAACAACCCAGCGAGGCCAAATGCCATCGAGACCAAATGTCCGATTAGGCTCCAGCGTTCTATTTTCTTCAGCTCCATGCATTTCTCCAGGGAAGGGTGACGGCGATTTTGGTTAATATTTCTTCATATTCTACCGAATTTCCTTGGTTTCTACTGCCTTTGTTCCATCGATTACCTGTGAATTTGCCTAAACTTGGTCAAACCTGGCCAAAAACTCTCCGAATTTCACCAGATTTTCAGGGTAGACTATGGTGAATATCTAGACCGTTGAGCATCTCACCTGAGTATCTCAAAGTGCATCTGCCACCAGTATTTCCCCTAAAAAAATGAAGCTGAAGTACATCAAAAAAGATCGCGCCCTGCTGCTGACCAGTGTTTTGTTGATGTTGATGCTGGCCGCCGGATTATTTAGCGGCATTATTGGCTTCACTATGGGACATGCTGCCCTGAAAGGCGTAACCCAACCAGATATCCGCCGCAGCAACAAAGGCACTACCGAAAATACCAAAACCCGAGGGCTAGAAGTACTGCCCGAGAAACAGTTGATCTCCGATTCCCAAGATATTATGGGCATCGATCGCAAGGCGGAAGCGGCCAAATTTAAGACAGACGAAAAAGCGGCCTTGGTTTTCCCGATCGAAAGCAAAGATCAGGGCATCACCATGACCATCAAATCAGCCAAGCTGGAAGGGACTAATTTAAAACTGGATATTGCTCTGAGCAACCAAGGCAGCCAGCCCATCAAATTCAACCAAGGAGTGTTGACGATTGTGGGAGACAAAGAGCAAAACGTGCCCTTTAGCGCCGCAGGTATTCCGCCATCTCTAGCAGCTAATGGCAAAGAGGTAGGGATAAAAGTATTGGTAGCCAAAACCGCAATTCCTCCAGAAAATAATCTAACCCTCCGCCTGACTGATGCCGATCGCAAACTGCAAATCGAAGCCAAAGACGTGCCAATGGGTGCAGCAGTTGCCAAGCCCCCAATCAAAATTAGTATTCCTGATGGTCAACTCAGCACCACCGAGGAAAAAGAAGATAAAACCAAAACAGAAAAGCCGGAGAAACCCGAAAAACCAACCAGCGCTTCACCAACTCCGAAAGCAAGCTCCAAATCTCCACCTAAGCCCAGCCCTAGCACTAAGGCTGCTCCCAGCAAGCCTCCCGTTCCGAAACCGAATAATAATGTGAATGTGGCACCGGTTAATCCCCCAGCCCCCATTGATGTTCCCCCAGTGGAAGTTCCTAATCCAGCAGCTCCAATCGGTGATGGAAACCAACAATAGTAGTTATTTGAACCTATACACAGAGGACTATTGAGCTCGCCAGAAATTGCGCTGCGGTTAGCAGTGGTTTTGATTTTGATTGCCATCAACGGTTTTTTTGTAACCGCAGAATTTGCAGTGGTCTCAGTGCGCCGCTCTAGAATCAATCAACTAGTAGTAGATGGTGACTTGCAATCACGCAGTGTCCAACGCTTACAAAACCAAATCGACCAATTACTATCTACGACTCAACTAGGCATTACTCTATCTAGTTTGGCTTTGGGCTGGCTAGGCGAACGCACCGTATTGCAGTTAATTGCCCCGTTATTTTCTCACTGGCTGGGCAAAAGCTATTCACCGACAGCCAATTTGCTCGCAATTGTTTTTACTTTCATTTTGCTGGCTTATTTGCAGATTGTTTTAGGCGAACTGATTCCCAAATCTTTGGCTCTAACTTATGCCGAGCGTATTGCCCGGGTATTGGCTCCTCCCAGTTTGGTAATTGCCAAAATTTTCCAGCCCTTAATCTGGATTCTGAATCAGTCTACCAACCTCTTTTTAAGAGCTTTTGGCATCGATGATAACCGGCACAGTCGGCATCAGCTCTCTACGCAAGAATTACAGCTCTTAATCGCCACCGAACCGATCGGACTCCAAAGCAACCAACGCCAAATTATTGATAAAGTCTTTGCCCTCAACACTGTCACCTTAACCGAAGTGATGGTGCCCAAGCCCCAAATGGAGACAGTGCCCATGGATGCCACCTGGCGTCTGGTCTTAGAACGAGTAGCAGCCACCAATTTTTCCCGTTACCCAGTCACCGGTCGATCGAGCGACGAAATAGTCGGCACCATTCACTACCGCGACTTGGCCAAGCCGATGGCCGCTGGTCGCTTAAATCTAGATAGCCCCATCAAAAGCTGTATTCGCCCATTACATCTATTTTTTGAATCGGCTTCGATCGATGAAGTGCTCTTACCCATGCAGACAGCAGGCATTGCCATGGCCATGGTCGTCAACGAATATGGCGGCATGGTTGGTCTGCTCACCCGCAAAGATGTAATTGCCGAGATTCTAGGCAAGCAAAAAGAAGACTATCCTCGCCTAGAACCGATCGTCTCCACGGGCAGGGATACTTTTTTGGTACAGGCTCAAATTTCAGTCAGTGAACTAAATACAGCTCTCAACATCACGTTGCCCGTCATTGAGGAATATCAGACTCTTGGAGGATTTTTGCTTTACAAATGGCAACAAATGCCAGTAGTGGGGGAACCATATAGGTATCAAAACCTAGACTTCACAGTTAGCAGTATGGATGGCAATCGCCTCGATCGAGTGCTGATTCATCGCCACCCCCTGCCGATTATTCCCTTGGATGTCGTCTAAGTTCACCGATAAGCCACTGGATCGACCAATCCCAGCTCGGCAAAAGCAGCCAAGCGCAGTTGGCAAGAGTCACAGACTCCACAGGCCAACTCACCGCCATCATAACAAGACCAAGTGTCTGCCCAAGACACCCCCAGCCGGTTGCCGAGCTGAATAATTTCAGTTTTGTGCAGATTGATTAACGGTGCGGCAATTTGAATGCCGTTGCCACCCAATCCTTGTTTGGTGCCCAAATCAAAGACCTGCTGCATCGCCGCGATGTACTCTGGTCGGCAGTCTGGGTAGCCAGAATAATCGAGGGCATTGACCCCCAGATAAACTCGGCTGGCTTGAATAGCCTCGGCATAAGCCAAGGCAAAACTCAAAAAGATCGTGTTTCGCGCCGGAACATAGGTGACAGGGATTTCCTGCGCCATTTGTCCTAAGTCTCGGTCGATCGGTAACTCGATCGAACTATCGGTGAGCGCCGACCCGCCCCAAGAGCGCAGGTCAAAAGCCACTACCCGATGCTCAGATACCTGCGCCACCTGCGCAATCTTGCGAGCAGCGACCAACTCTTTTTGGTGGCGCTGTTGGTAGTCAAAAGACAGAGCATAACAATCGAACCCGTCTATACGGGCTTGATACAAAACAGTGGTGGAATCTAATCCACCAGAAAGCAAAATAACAGCTTTGGACATAAGTGAAAAAGCGCAGGAGAATCAATGTTAATGGGGCATAGCTTTGTTTGCACTGGAAGTAATCAGTTACAATCAAGCGACACTACTTAACACTTTTAAACAATTCAGCAATAGTCAGTACCGATTCAGCCCGGTCTACTGGAACATAAATTCAGTCTGACTGTCCCTGAATGTAAAGGCAACTGTGGTAGTATCTGGCAACAGATGGCTAACACTTTAAGTCACATTTCCGCAGTGATTGCTGTATGACTTAGCACATGATAGTTCTTACTTTCATTGGCGTAAAGACATTCTTAATCTCCGGCAAATTGACCACTGTTAACCACTCTGCGGTGGAGGAGTAGATTCAGGTGAAATACAATATGTCGGCAAACAAAGTACAGGAAACTGCCATGCCTGCCAAGGCACCAAGGCAATTGCTGCGAGTCGGTTTAATCGGGGTCGGGAATATGGGTCAACACCATGCCCGGGTACTCAGTTTAATTAAAGATGTCAAATTCGTCGGTATTGCCGATGTAAATGTTGAACAGGGTCTGGAAACTGCTAGCAAGTACCGAGCCCGTTTTTTTGAAGATTTTCGTGAACTCATTCAGCATGTTGATGCAGTATGTATTGCGGTGCCTACTCGTCTGCACTATGAGGTAGGAATTGCCTGCCTGAAAGCAGGAATACACGTGTTAATCGAAAAACCGATCGCGGCCACGATCGAAGAAGCAGAACAATTGGTCAATGCCGCTGCAGAAAGTCAGTCAATTCTTCAGGTTGGTCATATTGAGCGTTTCAACCCGGTCTTTCAAGAACTAAGTCAGGTACTAAAAACTGAAAAAGTCTTGGCCTTAGAAGCCCATCGGATGAGTCCTTACAGTAACCGCGCAAACGATGTGTCGGTGGTCTTAGACTTAATGATTCATGACATCGATTTGTTGATGGAGCTAGCCGGGGCACCCGTAGTTGGCCTCACGGCCAGCGGTAGCCGCAGTGGAGAGTCCTCTAAGTACCTAGACTATGTAACAGCTACTTTGGGCTTTGCTAACGGCGTGGTGGCTACGCTAACGGCCAGTAAAGTAACTCACCGCAAAACCCGCAGCATCGATGCCCATTGCCGTCATTCTCTGACTCGCGCTAACTTCTTGAATAACGAGATCTCGATCCACCGTCACAACGGCGATAAGTTCAACGATTTTCAGCAAGGTTTATATCGTCAAGATGGCCTGATCGAAAAGGTCTACACTAGCAGCGTTGAGCCGCTGTATGCCGAGCTAGAGCACTTTGTGAACTGTGTGCGCTGTGGTAATCAGCCCTCAGTAGGTGGAGAACAGGCTCTCAAGGCTTTGCGACTGGCGATCGATATTGAGCAAATGGCGCTCGATGGCAAAGTTTGGCAGCCTTCTATGGTGCTGACAGAAGCTTAGATTTAGGCCAAATAAAAAGCCCTGCAATTGCAGGGCTTTTTATTTTATACGAACATTTTAAAACTAGATTTTTTGGGAAACTGTAGTGTTCAAACGATCGATCGAGCTGATTAGTTGTTGCTGAACTGCGATTGGATCAGCAGGTGCTTCAGCAGCCATTGCTTCTTGACGAGACATTTTTTTCTTGGCAGTTTCAAAGCTTCTAACCATCAAGAAAATCACTAATGCAACCAACAAGAAGTTGATCAAAGCCGAAAGAAATAATCCATATTTGATGCCATTGAAACTCAATTCAGCAATGTCTTTAAGCTTAGCAGCTTCCAAAACTGGAGATAAAACTGCGGGAGTGATGATGTCTTTGATGAAAGATTCTACAATCTTGGCAAATGCTCCGCCCAAGATTACAGCAACGGCCAGATCCAGCACGTTGCCTTTCATTATAAAGTTTTTAAAATCGCCCAAAAGGCTACTTTGTGCTGCGGCCATGATTATCTTCCTGTTACTGAAATATTATTTGATAACAGATTCTAGCACTGCTTTTCGCCATCGGGAAGTGCTAAAGACTTTTTTCTTCATATCCTCAGACATTTAGCCGAATTACATCTCATAAATGTTAGTTGGATAAAGGTTGTGAATCGGTGGTTTTAGCATGTAACATTGCTTGTAAATCTGGCAACACATCAGCGGCCCTTTGATAGCGCTGCTGATATTGATAGGCCACCATCTTATTAATGATTGCCTTCAATTCTGGACTAATTGGTGCTAAATCTTCCCAGTCTAAGCCACCAGTTTTTTCGTTTTGGGGAATTTCGCGGGGGTTAGTATGAGTGGCAGCTTCAATGGCGATCGTCCCCAAAGCATAAACATCACTGGCAAAGCGCGGGAAACCAGCATATTGCTCGGCAGGAGTATAGCCTCGGGTGCCAATGGCGATCGTGTTGGCATCGGGCAGTTGAGGATTAATTTCTTTTACCGCTCCAAAATCGATTAAAACAAACACATTGTCTTTGCTGCGGCGAATAATATTGCTGGGTTTAATATCTCGGTGAATAACTCCCCGTTCGTGGATATATTCCAAAACCGGTAGCATTTGTTGCAATAAATCCACCACTTTTTTTTCAGTCCAAGGCTCAGCGGTGTCATCTAGCTCTTGATCTAGACATTTGCCTTCAATTAGCTCTTGCACCAGATAGAACTCACCATTTTGTTCAAAGTAAGCCAGCAAATTAGGGATCTGTTCATGAGTCCCTAGCCGCTCTAAAATAGCTGCTTCGGTGTTAAACAACCGCCGCGCCATATCTACAAAAGCCGCATCACGACGGGCGGGAGCGAGGTGCTTAATCGCACAGCGTGGCTTACTGGGTTTCTTGTTATCTTCGGCCAAATAAGTAGTGGCAAACCCCCCAGCACCCAAAATATTAATGGTTTGATAGCGATCGCCTAGCAATTTCTGCTCAGGAATAGCCGTAGTCGTTGGCATCTGCTGGGGTAGATTTTGGGTGGGAATACCAGTGATTGGTTGCTGACTCAAAATCTGTTTGAGAGCTTCGATCGTCTGTTCTTGATTCCGCGCCAGCGACTGCATTTTTTGCTGCTCTCGATCGATTCCATAGTTCCGCCAGCCATAAGCAGCCAAAGCAGCACCACCCAATCCCAACAAGGGCGAAAGCACCGGAATCCACACCGAGTTAGCAAACAGTAAGCCAAAAGCCCCGATCGACCCAGTCCCCGCTAAAGTCAACGAACCCAACAATTTGCCGGGATGGCGCACAAACCAAGCCAAACTCCCACCCACCAGCGACCAACCAAATAACCACAGTCCCTCAGTGGGTTCTGACCAAGCTCTGATCAAAGGACGATTATCGAGTACTGCACTGATCAGTTGACTGGTGACTTGAGCATGAACTTTCACCCCCAACATTTTTTGATCTTCGGCTCCATTAGGGCTAAAAGGGGTACGAATGCTGTCTTTGTCACCACCACCTATTTTGTAATCTGCACCCATCAGCACAATGCGGTCTTTGATATCTTTAACCTTGCCATCCAAAACATCGCTGAGAGTCACTGTTTCAAAAGCTTTGTCCGATCGACGATACTTCAGCATAATGGGATACCCGGCGGTTTCGGCTTGTTGATACCCCCCAAAATTAGTTGCTAAGTTAGGAATAGCTCGTTCACCACTCTTGTACAGCCGCGAGGCTTCATCCAAACCAGATTGCTTTTTATGGATATCCTCCAAATAATGATTCGCCATATTTTCGGCTAAGGAGTATTGCGCCAAACAACCAGAGGTAGGATCGGTACCACCAATTAACAACGAAGCCCTGCGCACCACTCCATCAGGATCGACAGGTAAATCAGCAAATCCCACCTTCCCTAAAAAGTCTTCACTATCCATGCCGGGAGGACTTTTGATGGTTTGCTCCGATTTACCACCGTGGCTACAAATGGCAATGACTTGATTGTCGGCTTTGAAGGTTTTGAGCAGCTCATCTTTGGTGACATCTTTAATTAAATCCACTCCAATTACTGCGGCGTTACCATCAATCAACTTTTCCAATGCCTGATTAATAATTGGGTCGGGAACCGGCACGCCATATTTGCTGATGTCTTTGGTGGTAATTAACACCACTAAAATGCGGGGGTCAACCGGTTCAGCAGACATTAAGCGAGTCGCCTGGTCATAAGCATCTAATTCGCGCTGTTGCAGCCAGCCCAGTTGTTTAACTCCTAAAACCAATCCAGTAACGGCTAAGCCCGCTAATAATGGCACTGAGCAAAAGCGAGCGGCGCGAGAAAGTCGTTCGCGTAGCGTCTCTGTAAGAGAATCGATCATGACAAGAAAACCTATGTTTAAAAATTGATTGGGTTAAAAATTGATTGAGTTAAAACTAAAGCAAACTAGCCGCTGCTGTGTCTAACAGAAGTGTAGCCTGGGACTGTCTACGCAGGATAGTAGCGGGCAAGCTGGGGGCGATCGGCTGCGTTAAAAATTGGCTCACAATATTGGCTTTGCGCTGACCGGTAGCCAAACAATAAATCTGCTCTGCTCGACAAATGCTAGGAATGGTCATGGTCATGGCATATTGGGGCACTTGAGCAATATCGAGAAAAAAGCCCACATCCACTTGCTGCTGGCGAGATTTCTCGGCTAGTTTGACGATTTTGACTGCTTCTGGGTCGGTGAAGTCGGCGACCAATGGGTCATTAAAGGCGATGTGGCCGTTGTCTCCAATGCCTAGTAAGCACAGATCGATCGGCTGGGCGGCCAATAAGGCACTATAGCGACGGCATTCTTGGATCGGTTGAAGGGTGCCGCTATCTAGGAAGTGGAATTTTTTTAGGGGTACTCGATCGGCTACCAAGTCTCGCATGTAGCGCTGAAAACTAGCGGGATGATTGGCTTCTATGCCCAGGTATTCGTCTAAGTGGAAACAGGTGATTTTTGACCAGTCAAGTTGCTGGTTAGCAGTAAAAGCTTTGAGAAACTGAGTATAGGAGCTACCGGAAGCCAAAATAATGGTGGCTTGGCCTTGCTGAGAGATTTTTTGCTGGAGGTATTGGTGTAATCGATCGATGGTATGTTCGATGAGGGTGGTGAGGTCTGGGTAGGTCTGAACGGTGAGTTCTTCGACTTTCTGAATGACTGGTTGCATGGCGACTGTGCAAAACTTCTTCAACATCATAGCGGGGCGATTCTACCTTTTAAAAATTGCCAAAGCATCTCAGGATATGATGGGAATAATCATTTAGCTAAATTCTCACGATGGTTAACTTCCTGCCTTCGCTCATAGCCGTCAGCCTCTTACTAACTGGCTGTAGTTCCCAAGGAATGACCGAAACCAGCAAAACTAAGCCAACCGCGACCACCGCCCCCCCGATCGTGAGTCCCGCCATCCCCCAAAAACTGCGAGTCACCGCCAAACTAATTGTCAATAGCACCACCATTTTGCTGGAAGAAGCCAACACCCAACAACAGCAGCAAATTGGCCTGATGATGCGCACCAGTATGCCTAGCAATCACGGCATGGCCTTTAACTTCAACCCACCAGTGCCCGCCCGCTTTTGGATGAAAAACACCCTAATTCCCCTCGATATGCTGTTTGTGCGGGCAGGCAAAATCAAAAACATCCAGTCCAACGTGCCTCCTTGCAAGGCAGACCCCTGCCCCAACTACGGCCCCGACAATGGAGAGTTGATCGATCGAGTCATTGAACTCAACGCCGGAGAAGCCAAAAAATTGGGGCTAAAAGTCGGCGACAGCATCAACTTTGTCCAACCCAAAAACTTCTCCGTTGACTGGTAAGAAGATCAGCAGAAAATCGGGGGTTTATGCTCCTGATTTTTGGTAATATTGTTCTTATTGGCAAACCGAGGTTGTTGTGCAAATCGAGATTGGGCGAGGGCTAGGCAAAATTCTCTTTGGCATGACCGAACAAGAAATATATCAAGTTTTGGGCAAGCCCGACAAAATCTATATCGAAGAAGACGAAGACGGTAAAGACATCGACTTACAGTACTTCCAGCATCAAATCGTCCTCAAAATTGAGTCCGACAACGACCAGCGGCTGGGCTGGATCGAAGTTCATAACAAAAACATCCACTTTCCTTGGTGTAACCCCTGGGTGCTCGATCGGCCTGAACTACTGATCAACATGACCGAAATGCTGGGTGAAGAGTGCATTCTAGAAGATTATGGCCACATGGAATGCTACTTTTTTGAAGAAAACTGGGTGGAGTTACAGTTTTGCCTTGGTGAACTGAAGTGCATCAATCTAGGCGTTTTTTATGGAGACAATGACGTGACTCTCTGGCCAACCCTCTAAATTAATTAATGTTACACAACCTGTTCCAGCTAGCTGAATGGTAGCTCTTTAGCAATTATGCTTATGGCATAAGAACAGCTTTTTGGATGGGGCAAATGGTAGAAAAAATTTTAGTGACCGTAGCAGGCTTAGGACAATGCGAGCAGATGCTCAAAATGCTGTTGGCAATTCCAGCCATGCAGCAAGCGATGATTACCGTGCTGCATGTGGTGCCCCCGCAAGTGACAGCCGAACAAATGGCCGAAAAACTCCAAGAAGGCGGCAAAATATTGGCAAAGGCGATCGAAAACCTCAAAATTCCGCCCGATAAAGTCAAAGCCCTATTAATTCAAGGCGAACCCAAAGACACCGTTTGCCAAGTAGCGATCGATGAAGCAGCCGACCTGTTGATCATGGGTTCACGGGGTCTCTCACGGCTGGAATCGATTTTATCGAACTCCGTTAGCCAATATGTTTTTCAACTAGCCTCCTGCTCCATGCTGTTGGTCAAAGATGACGTGTACGTCAAACAAATCAACCGCATCATGGTGGCATACGATGATTCGGCTCCCGCCAAAGCTGCCCTAGAAACAGCCATGACCCTCCTGCGCGAAAACAAAAGCGGTCAGCTTATTCTAGCCAGAACCCTCAACGACCAAAAAGCCTTAGATGCTCTTTCTAGCCCCGAAAAAGACGAAAAACTAATGCCTGCGATCGCCGCTGCCAAACGGATGCAAATACCTTACAAACTAGCTGTAGGCGGCGGAAATCCTGGCAAAGAGATTTGTCGCTTAGCTGACGAATACAACGCTGACCTATTAATTCTTGGATCACCCGATCGCCGCCCTTCGATCGCCAAGACCCTACCGGATCTCGATCGGCTATTGGGCAACTCAATTTCTGATTACGTGCGGGTGCATTCTCCCTGCCCAATTTTGTTGGCCAGGAATTAGGTTGCTAGTGGTGTTGGGTTCTGCTTAGGCAGACGCTACGCGATGATTTCTGATCTGCTCAACGCAGCAATTCTGCACATTTAGGGTGGGTGAGCGGAGCCGTTCGTGTAGCGTTGCTGTTAAGCAATACCCCGCCCTAAGGATAGAAAGCCAGTGCTGGCAACCCCAAAGTCTCTTCCCAGCCCATCATCAAATTCAAACACTGCACCGCTTGGCCAGCTTGTCCCTTGAGCAAATTATCGATCGCTGACATCACAATCACCCGACCGGTGCGTGAATCTACTTCGATCGAGATATAGCAAGCATTGGTGCCCAAAGCCCACTTGGTTTGGGGATAAGTACCGCTAGGTAATACTCGCACCCAAGGCGCAGCTCGATAGGCCGATTGATAAATGGTGATCAAGTCTTCCGCCACCAGTCTGGGGTCACGCAAATTGGCATAGACCGTAGCCAAAATCCCTCGCACCATCGGCATCAAATGGGGCGTAAACTGCACCATAATGTCGTGGCCAGCTACTTCCCCACAGATTCGCTCAATCTCTGGAGTATGGCGATGACCAGCCACACTGTAGGCCGAGATCGAGTTATCGGCTTCGGCTAACAACAAGTGGGTTTTGGCCTCCCTGCCACCACCAGAAGTACCAGACTTGGCATCAATCACAATGGTATTTTCTTGAATCAGGCCATTTTTCAGTAATGGATAAATCGCCAACAAACTAGCGGTAGGATAACAGCCGGGACAACCCACTAACTGGGCATCTTTCAACTGGGTTCGATTGATTTCTGGTAGTCCATACACCGCACTCATGGCAATTTCTTTGTCTTGACGGGGTATCTTATACCAGTGGCTATAGGTGTCAAGATTGTCAAAGCGGTAATCTGCCGAGAGATCTAAAACTTTGCAGCCCAAAGCTAGTAGCTTTGGAGCTAAGTCACAGGCAATGCCATTAGGCAAAGACAAAAACACCACCTGACACCGACTGGCAATGACAGCGGGTTCAATGGGTTCGATCGGTAAATTACAGATGTGCCTAAGATGGGGATAAATATCCCCAATCATCTTACCGGCACTACTATTTCCACCCAAATAGGTGATTTCCACCGCAGGATGATCTTGCAGTAGCCGAATTAACTGCACACCGCCGTATCCTGAAGCCCCAATAATGCCGATCGAAATGCGCTCACCCATAGTTTTACGCGGCTTAGTAGCCGGGAAATGATGCAGATTGCTATTTATAGCACGGTGAGAACAATTTACATCGATTAAAATCTTTAATTACAAAGCATCCACCGCCAACTGTTATGGACAACCACTCGATCACCTCCGGTGCAAGCAAAGCTATCGACTTCCCCAGTCAACCACCCCAGATTCCACCGCCACCCAGCAAAAGCCCCATGCCAGTTGCTAATACAGCCAACATATCTAGCGAAAAAGGCGGGGCGATCGTGGCCAAGCTCAAAGGGCAATACCATCAGCCCAATGCTGGACTGGTGCTGCATATGCTACAAGAATTACAGTATTTGTTAAATAGTTGGCAAAAAGAAATTTCAGAACTAGAGCAAAATATTGCGGTGGTGCGCGAATCTGGACCGATCGTCGCCGGTTGGTTAGAAGCTGAGGCCAATGACCCTCATTTCAGCCCAGATTCACCTGCAACAATCGCCGAAATTCTTCAGCAACAAAGCTTAGATTATCAACTCTGTAGCCTTGATGAAAGCGGCGAAGTTGCCGCTCGCGATTGCCCAGAACCAGAGATGTTTGGCATCAGTAAAGCTCTAGCTAGGCATCAACAATTGCGCCAACTGATCGATCGCAAATCCAATCTAGAAGCCAACATCAAACATACCTTGGCCACCTTAGTACATTTGCGGATGGAAATTTACTGAACTTTTAGATGGGGCTTTGGGATTAGGCAATGGTAGAGATAGAATAAGAACGAAATATTTTCTGTCCACCAATAATTCTAGAATCCAGTTATGAAATTCAAAATAGTTAGTTGCGGGATGTTGGCCACCACTTTGTTATGTACATCTCCTCTAATGGCCGAGAAAAAAAATCCAGCAGTGACTCCTGGCACTTCTGGTAATGGGGCACTGGCCGAATTTAAGCGCTGTAGTGTACCCGCCGCGACTCTACCCAAAGACTGTGATGATACTCGCAAACAAATCGTGCGAATTAACGCCGTGGTTAAGCTTTATCAAAAAGGCAATAAGGCCGTGTTAACAGATTTAATTTCGGGGGCGATCGACAGTGATACTTACTTGGGCGAAACCTACGGAGCCTTTTTTGCTGAGGTAGCAATCAAAAACCCTAGCGAGTTCTTACAAGCAGTGAGTCTCAAGAAAAAATCCGAAGACCGTGAAAACCTCTACCGCATCACCGCTTTGTCTTTCCCCGATGGTCAAATTTCCAAAGTGAATAGAAGCCTGCAAAAAATGGCCACCCAAAAGTCTGATAAACTCAGTTCCTTTGCCCAAGAATTTTTGACTGAAATAAAAAATTCTCGCTAGCATAATGTAGTGACTAGCACTACTAAAATGATCCTGAGACTGGTAGTTTCACTGAGTTTATGCTGTTAGATAGCAGCCCAAATTTGGGCACAATACTCTCACGGGGTGAAATTATCTCTCTACGTGAATTTACTGCTATCTAACATGCTCGAACTCATTATCGTCATTCCGATCGTGGCGGCTGCCGCACTTTATGGCTTTTTCACCTATAAAAAAGAGCAATCGCTAAAATTAAAGCGCGAACAGCTAATCAAAAACTTGCAGGAAGCTGAACATAGCTTAATGCAAACAAATAAAGTACTCGAAGAAACCGTCCAAGAACGAGTTGATGATGTCCAAAGAGTCAACGATCGGCTTGCTGATGAAGTACGAGAACGGAAACTAATGGAGAGCTTGTTAGCTCACAACGTTAAAATTGCCGACGAAGCCAGAGAGAGAGCAGAAGAAGCAAATCGCACCAAAAGTGAATTCTTGGCCAATATGAGCCACGAATTACGCACTCCTCTCAATGCCATCATTGGTTACAGTGAAATTTTAGAAGAAGATGCCGCCGACCAAGGCCAAGAGTCTCTGATCAATGACATTAAAAAAATTCGCAATGCCGGTAAACATTTACTAAGTCTCATTAATGATGTTCTCGACCTCGCCAAAATTGAATCTGGCAAAGTAGATTTGTATCTAGAGTCTTTTGATGTCAATAAGATGGTGAAAGATGTAGTAGATACTCTTCAGCAAACTTGCGAAAAGAACAACAACAAAATGGTGGTGAGCTGTCCAGATAACATCGGACTAATGCGCAGTGACTTCACCAAAGTCCGTCAAAGTTTGTTTAATCTGCTGAGCAATGCTAGTAAATTTACCCACAATGGAGAAGTTAAATTAACCATTGATCAGCAGGTAGTTAAAGCGAAAACAGGAGAATCTCAAAAATTTCTACACTTTATTGTGCAAGATACTGGTATCGGCATGAAGCCAGAACATTGCAAAAAGTTATTCCAGGCTTTTTCTCAGGCAGATAGTTCCACAACTCGCAAATATGGTGGTACTGGCTTAGGTTTAGCAATCACCCAGAATTTCATTAAAATGATGGGTGGAGAAGTAATGGTAGAAAGTGAATATGGAGTCGGTTCAACATTCACCTTAAAACTGCCTCAAATTGCTCGTCAAGTTACTACTAAAGCTGAAGAATTCGATGAATCTACCGCTACTCTTAGCTCTATCTTAGTTAATCCATTACATACTAAAACTGTCTTGGTGATTGATGACAATCATCACGATCGCAAATTCTTGCATCGTTACCTAACTGGTGAAGGATACAATGTGGTAATGGCAGTTAATGGCAAACAGGGTTTGCAAATGGCCAAAGAAATTGTACCCGATATGATTACCCTCGATGTGATGATGCCAGAAATGGATGGCTGGGAAACACTGGTAGCATTAAAAAATGATCCGTTCTTGGTCAATATTCCAGTAGTAATGAGCAGTATTATCGAAGACCGTCATTTGGCTCAGACATTAGGAGCCGTTGATTATCTGTCTAAACCAGTAGATAAAGTCCGTTTATTAAAAGTAGTTGATAAACATATTGCCAGATCTGCCCGAGGGCCAATTTTGGTCATCGAAGATGATCCAGATGCATTGGAAATCACTTGTGATTTGTTAGTACAGGCTGGTTGGTCAATACAGGCTGCCGAAAACTCTACCGAGGCGATCGAAATCATCGAAAAAAATCCGCCAATGCTGATTTTGCTCGATTTGATGATGCCAGAAATGGA
>JANOXZ010000552.1:0-6584 GCA_031418695.1 Synechococcales cyanobacterium VAR_35_metabat_10 | reverse complement strand
CTGTCTAACGAAGCCAATAGTAAGTAGCTGGGGCTGCTGGTTTGGATGATTTGGAGGCAGCGATCGACTCGACCAATATCTATCAAATCGCCCTGCACATGCAGCATCGCGGCTTGAGTGAGGGCACCCAGGGTTTTGTGGGTGGATTGGATGACTAAATCAGCACCCAGCGCCAAGGCCGAGGGCGGCAGATTGGGATGAAAGCCCAAATGTGCGCCGTGGGCGGCATCGACTAATAAAGGAATTCTATGTTGATGGGCGATTTCGGCTATGGCCGCTAAGTCCCCACAAACTCCGTAATAGGTAGGCGCGACGACCATAATCGCTTTGATTTGGGGGTATTGCGCTAAGGCAAGAGCGATCGATTCAAGGGTAATGCTATGGGCAATATCTAGTTCAGCGACATACTCGGGCTGTACAAAGATTGGCACTGCGCCGCTGTGAATTAGTCCAGCAATGATCGATCGATGGATATTGCGGGGTAGCAGAATTTGATCACCCGGTTGGCAAGTGGCTAGGATAGCGGCCATCACTCCGCCACTGGTGCCGTTTACTAAGTAACGGGTGTGGGTAGCTCCGAAGGTTTGGGCGGCTAGGTTTTGCGATTCGGCGATCACCCCGCTAGGAGCCGCCAGGTTATCGAGTCCAGGGATTTCGGGTAGATCAAATTTTAATCCGGCGGTCTGCAACAGCTCAGTAAACTCTGCTCCCATCCCCCAGCCATGTTTGTGGCCGGGGGTATAAAAAGGAGCATGTTCAGTCGTTGTCCACTGGTGCAGAGATTTAATAATGGGAGTGGTCATAGACCCAGCTTCGATCGCATGTCGGCATCTTTGCCGCGCATTCCACTAATTACGGCTACGCCGTCTTTGACAAACAAGGGGCGTTTGATCAACATGGCATCTTTAGCGAAAGCTGCTGCCCATTGTTCATCTGTCCAATCTTGCTTTTCGTCACCCAAGGCACGATAGGACATGCCAGAGGTGTTCCTTAAAGGTTTGGAGCCAAGGGCTGCCACCCAGGCAGTGGTTTCAGCCAAGCTAGGAGCCTGCTCTTTGGTGTTGATAAATTCGTAGGTGGCATCGGCACCATCTAACCATTGGATAGCTTTTTTGCAGGTGCCGCAGTTGGGGATGCCGTAAACTTTGATGCTCATAAATAAAATTTAATAGACTGGAAAATCATCTCATCTGAGCTTACCGCAGAGCAAAATTTTCTGCTAAAAATACATCCGCAGTCTTGTAATTTTCAATCATCGAGTTAGTATTGAAATTAAGAGGCAGTAGTGAAGAATATTCAAGTCATTGATGGTGCTATCAACTGTGCCTATGATGTTTATGTTGCAACAGGAGAAGATTTTCTGTTGCTTTTTCCCGGATCGGGTCAAGATATTCAATTTATTGAGTTTCTGCAATATTATGATAAGTAAGCTAGTAGTTGCTGGTGCTCGTGTTCTGGTGGAGCTGACTTGACTGCTCAATTTAGCTTAATTAAAATATTAAAGGTAAATATTATGTTGTCGATAGACTTAATTAAATCATTGCAAAATTTGGACAGGGCTGACAAACTACATGCTATGCAAGTTTTAGTTTCAAATCTAGCACAAGAAGAAGCTAATTTACTAAAGCCAGGGGTAGTCTATGAGGTCTCTTCACCTTATGATTCATTTGATGCTGCAAAAACTATGCTAGATGTTTTAGAACAGGCTAAAAATCAACAACCACAATGATTCAACCAATCAAGTTTCCATTTATTTCTGTAAATCCAGCGCTTGGTGAAGCTGGATTCAGACCTATTTTGCCAATTGCACTTACTAATGGCGATCGAGTGGTTATGGCAGAAGGCTTGCTAGATACAGGATCGATGGTCAATGTTTTGCCCTATGAAATGGGTTTAGAGCTAGGGTTTGTTTGGAGCGAACAGAATGTTTCTTTAGATTTGGCGGGTAATCTTGCACAGCATGAAGCTCGTGCTGTATTTGTTCAGGCGGTGGTTGGTCAGTTAGAACCAGTAAGGCTTGTGGTTGCTTGGACAAAAGCTACTAGAATTCCACTGTTATTAGGGCAAGTTAATTTCTTTATGGAATTTGATGTTTGTTTTCATCGATCGCAATTAAATTTTGAAGTTTCTATTAAATTGTCGTAGGTAATTTTAGTTGCTATCTAGTTTTAAATTGTTCGATCGGCCTCAGTAGCCTTGCCTTCACCCCGATCGATTAAATTCACAGCTTCAACGACATCTTTAAACTCTCTGAAATGCTGACGAAAGTATAGTTAAGCCGATAGCTCCGCTTGCGCCCTTGGCGATCGAACAATCAGGTATTCTGGATGAATTTGGCTGCGATCGACTTCCCAGCAGATGGGTTTATTTTGGGCAGAGTTGCGATCGATCGACCTCTGGATGACTATTGCGGTTGCCCTATCGAAATCACTGATATTTTGACTAGTCCCAACTTTCCTGTCATCATGGACAAACATAGATCTGAATATGAAAATAATCCAACTTTGAAACGGGAAGAAACAGGTGATTACTGAAAATTTACTATCTCGAATATCGATTGACCCTAACATCTGTTTTGGCAAGCCCTGCATTAAAGGACATAGAATCTGGGTAACACTAATCCTAGATTATTTAGCCGGAGGAGAGACCATCGAAGGTTTGTTAGAGGCTTACCCCAGTATAGAGCGTGAAGATATTTTAGCCTGCATAGCCTATGGCTCAGAGATGGCTCGTGGAGGGTGGTTGGAAATCCCATTGGAGCGGTCGAAAGAGAATATTGCATGAAATTCAAACTAGATGAAAACGTGGACTTACGTATTCTGGCTCGATTTCGGCTTACCGGCTACGATATAGCCACAGTCCCTGAGCAGAAAATGACATCAGCTCCAGATCAAGAACTGATTGAAGTTTGTCGTCAAGAAGAACGATGTTTAGTTACAGCCGATCAAGATTTTTCAAATCGTAAACGCTATGATCCAGCTAACTACTACGGTATTGTACTTATTAGACTACCCGCCCAAATGAAATTGTCTGACTGGTGTGAGGCGATAGATACTTTGGTTGAAGGATTAGAAGTATCAAGCGTCGTCGGGAAGTTGTGGATCATCAGAAATAATTCAATTCAAGAGTACCAGCCAATTATTCATGAGGAAAGCAACTAACAACCGGAGGCGATCGACCTGATTCATTTGCAATAAGAAAATTGGGGTGTGCTTGATCGATAGAAACAAAAGTTGACTTGAGTAATTTTGTTTCGATCGATTTCCCAGAAGATGGTTTATTTGGGACAGAGTTGCGATCGATCGACCTCTGGATGACTATTTAAGTATTCTTGCAACTGCTCACAGCCTTTGGCAAGCAGGTAATTTAAGTCAAAATGCCACACGTTCACTGTTTTATTTCTGCCACCAGAAAAAATAGTCTGACCGTTACTACTCATGGCCACATGATGGACAATATTTTGGTAGCCAGAGAGAGTAACAATCAAGGAGCCATCTCTGCGCCATACTTTCACTTAACCTGCCAGAAGTATTTAAATCCTAGCATACTACTGGTTTTTAACATTCGATCGCCACGGCACAGCAGCAATCCCAAATTCAAAAATACCAACCAGCGTTGTCGCGCAGTTGCGGGAGTTAACATGACTTGAACCTGATCAATTAAGACAACGCGGCAACTCAGCAAGATCAACCCTTACGTTGGGAGGTTTGGAGGGCGGCTTAATGCCCTCCATTGGGGGTCTGGGGGCAAGCCCCCAGCATCAACCTGGCTTATTACAAGAAATCTGAATTTGGAATTGCCGACTGCACGGAAATTTACCACTGCCCCAAAATATGAAGATCTGTCGCAATTTTGGAAACGCGGAACTAGAAAACCCGATCGATAGACTAATGTGATAGCAAAGTTCGGTTTTCCGAAATCAAGACTTTTACAATTGTCTCTCACCTATACCCATAATTTCGTGCCGTTGCCATGATTAAGTCTCTCGATCCCCGCGTTTATCAAATCGGTTTCCTCGGCTTGTTTTTATTAGTGGGCATCGGTGCCCGCGATTGGTCACTGCAACCTACGGTGGTAGCCACCGCGATTATTGGCTGTGCCGTGAACCAGTTTATTGCTAAATCTATTTTTCAACCCAAAGAAAATCCTCTGCCCTCGTTACAGAGTTCATTAATTACTAGTCTTGGTTTGGCCTTGCTGTTGCGAACCAATCATCCCACTACGATGTTGATTGCGGCGACAGTGGCAATTTGGAGTAAATTCTTGTTCCGTTGGGATGATAAACATTTCTTTAACCCAGCAAATATTGGCATTGTGGCAGTAGTTACCCTCACTGGTGATGCTTGGGTTTCCCCTGGTCAATGGGGCGAAGATTGGCTGTATTTTTTGATGTTTTTGGCAGCGGGCAGCTTGGTGCTAAAAAAAGTCGGGCGTTGGGATACCAGCGTGGCTTTTTTGGCTTCTTATGCAGCCATGGAAGCAGCCCGATCGATCTACTTAGGTTGGACTTGGGATGTGTGGGCACACAAGATGATGAGTGGCTCATTACTAATGTTTGCCCTGTTTATGGTGACTGATCCTCGATCGATTCCCAATGCTAAGTCGGCAAGATTGGTGTGGTCGGTGGCGATCGCTGGGGCTACTTTTATCTTGCGCAATTATTATTACGTGCCCAGTGCGGTTTTCTATGCCCTGTTTATCATGTCGCCGTTGACGCTGATTTTGGATGCAATTTGGTCGGCTCCTAAGTTTTCTTGGGAAAAACTGCGTTCGTCGTTCACCTTTAATAAAATTAAATTAGAAGTATAGGCTGTCGTGAAAATACTAATTAGAACTCTGACCAGCTTGTTTTTAGCTGTAGTTTTACTGTTGACATTTGCAGTACCAGCCTGGGCTTTCTGTGGATTTTATGTGGGCGGAGCTGATGCCAAGATCTTCAATGAATCTTCTCAGGTGATTATTGCCCATCAAGATGACAAGACCATTTTGACGATGGCCAACGATTTCCAGGGTGCAGTCAAAGATTTTGCTTTGGTTGTTCCTGTGCCGGTGGCCATCAAACGAGAGCAGGTGAATATTGGTGATAAAGAAGTCATCAAAAAGCTGGATGCTTTTAGTCAACCACGATTGGTGGAATACAATGATGAGAACCCTTGTGAAACCAGAGAGAGTGCAATTGTCCAAGATAATGTTCAAACTAATACCGTCACGGGCAACAGAAATACCACAGTTCAACGTGCTGCTAAGAGAGATTTGGGGGTGATGATCGAAGACCAATTCAAAGTCAAAGAATACGAAATCTTAATTCTGAGTGCCAAAGAATCGGATGGCCTAGAAACTTGGTTACGCATTAATGGCTATCAGATACCCAAAGGAGCTAGTGAAGTGTTAGCTCCTTATATTCGTCAAAAAATGAAGTTTTTTGTAGCCAAAGTAGATCTAAAAGAATTTAAAAGCACTGGCCTAGAGGCTCTGCGGCCATTGCAGATCGCCTATCAATCTCCGAAGTTCATGCTGCCAATTCGCCTAGGAATGCTAAATGCCAAAGGTGAACAGGATTTAGTGGCCTATATTTTATCGCCTAAAGGCCAAGTAGAAATTGCCAACTATCGCACGGTTAAAGTCCCCACTGGCACCGAAATCCCCGAGTTTGTCAAAGAAGATTTCGGCAAGTTCTACAAATCTACTTTCCAGCGCTCATACGAGCAAGAAAACAAAAAAGTGGCTTTCTTAGAATATGCCTGGGATGTCAGTAATTGCGATCCTTGCTCTACTACACCACCCACATCTGAAGAGCTGCGCAAAGCCGGTGTTTTCTGGGAAAACAACAATAACGACGTGATCATTTCACCCCGACGCGGTCGGCGCTTTATTCCTAGCAGCAATACTTTTATTACTCGCCTCCATGTGCGCTATGCCCGCGCTCAGTTCGCTGAAGACCTAGTATTTCAAGAAACCAGCAACCGCGATAGTTTTCAAGGTCGCTATGTAATGAATCATCCCTATCGGGGGACTTTGTCTTGCTCAGCGGCGCAAGGTTATGTGAAAAAGGTGACCGATCGACAGCATCAAGAAGCCCAAAACCTGGCCAAACTTACTGGCTGGAACGTTGCCGATATCAAAAAACGCATTCAGCCTTTAGTAGCCGCTGTTCCTACTAATACCAGCAACCAACCATTCTGGCCTTGGAAATAACCAAATACTGGTGCATCTGCCAGAGTAAAACATCATGAAACTCGGTCGTAGAAATAACCGAATTAGTAGATAGCATTTTACTCAATCTAAACCATCACCAATCAACATTATGAACATCCTCAAACCAATTTTCCAAGCCTGTGCGGGGATCTTAATTTCCCTAATCTTGATCTTTGCTATGACAAATGAAGCCTGGGCTTTCTGTGGCTTCTATGTGGGCGGAGCCGATGCCAAATTATTCAACGAAGCCTCTCAGGTAATCATTGCTCACAAAGATAACAAGACTATCTTGACTATGGCTAATGACTTCCAAGGAGCAGTCAAAGACTTTGCCTTGGTGGTGCCATTGCCCGTAGCCATCAAACGCGAACAAGAATTTAAAAATCTAA
>JANOXZ010000551.1:0-4030 GCA_031418695.1 Synechococcales cyanobacterium VAR_35_metabat_10 | reverse complement strand
CGGGCGATCGAAATAGCCAATGCCGCCAGTTTAGCCGCTAAGCAATTTCCTGATAAACCAGGTTGGAAAGCAATCAGTAGTCAATGGACAGAGGCGATCGACCTACTCAACAAAATACCTAGTGATTCCAAGATGTATACTGCTGCTCAAGCCAAAGTTCGCGCCTATCGAGTGATTTTGGCAACGGCTACGCAAAACGCGCGACAATAGGCCAGATAACAGCTTGAACCGCCAAATGAACCAGCTATTTGACGGCAGCCTTGTGACCTGCATCACAATATAATTAGAACAAAGTAACAATGTTTCCGCAACTCTCTATTGTTTCGGTGAGTCAGGGAATCAGACCAACTTTTTGTTTTCTCTTTTCGTCTATTCGTTGCGCCCAAGCTGAACCATGCTGGATTCCATCACTCTTACTCTCGAAAACAACTCCCAAATTTCCAGGATCAGAAAACTAGCTTTCTGTGCCTGTCATAACCGCTGGAGTAAAGATGCCCAAGACATGTCAGCGCAGGAACTCCAAGTCTGCTTGCAGACGCTGTACGATCGGCATGCCACAATTGTGGAATTTAAACATGCTTTGTATCAGATTGTGATTAAACTCAATCACAGTAGCGAATACTATTCGATCGCCAACGATATTTGCAGCGAAATCGAAAAAGCTTACGATGCACCGCAGCCAAAGGTAGTGGCGGTATCTGCTAGAAATCTAGCCCCCAGTGCGATCCAAACCCAAAGTTTACATATTGTTCATTTGCAAATTCAGGCCATCACCATTCCTATGCAGGTGTTGTGTGAAGTAACCATTGATGGTCAAACACAGCTCCAACGGGTCATCGAGCTACCCACAGCTTTTGCCGCTGAGTACCAAGATTGGCAAGCTAATTATCGCCAAGTTCCTGGTCAATCGTTGATTGATCGAGCCACTAGCCCAGAACTTGATCGGGTCAATAGATCTTGGGAATCTACTAGCAGCCTAATTGCCATGGTACAACGCTGGTATCAGAGCGATCAATGGGAAACTTTGCGTCGTCAGTTTCAAAGCTTTGTCCCTGGCGACGCCCCCTTGCAAATTGTGGTGAGCGGCAATGACCTGCCTCATTGGCAGTTGCAGTGGTCAGATTTTAGTCAGGCAGTACAATTACAGCCCGCTATTATCAACTTAGCAGCTAAACCAGCTACCATCGAGTCGGTGGAGCAATTGCCGAGTCAAGTAATTGGCGAATCAGCAGAACAGCCTCAGATCCAAGCCGCTAATCAAAACCCAGAACTAGTGATTGCTGAGTTAATAGAACCAACTGGTTCAACGGCATCTCCAACGAATCAATCGGCCAGTTTTGAAGATGATGCTACCGGTGAAATTGGTGATGACTTGCAGCCTCCCACCATTTCTTCAGCGATCTCTGTCCCTATTGTGTTGGAATATGACACCCTCACCCTTGGTCAGAATCTCACTGGCTATCACAGCGAAGTCCATGCCCTGGCGATCGATCCCCGACGAGGCATTATTGTCAGTGGTCACGGCGACATTGGCTACAAAGACAACAACCTAAAAGTATGGAGCACCGATGATGGTGAATTAATCCGCGATTTGGCTGGCCATAGTAACTGGATCCAGACTCTGGTGTTAACTGAAGATGGGCTAAGGGCTTATAGCTCTGGTTTAGATAAACAAATTTTGGCCTGGAATCTGGCTAGTGGTGAGAAATTACCTTTTCAGATCAACGCTGAAAATGCTGTCACTAGCCTGCTGCTGACTAAGCAAGAACAGCACTTAATAGCTGGTACTAGCGATGGTCAAATCAAAATATGGGATAGTCGCAGTGGCGATTTTCTGACTTCTTGGTTTGCCCATGAAGGCGGCGTCCATAGCTTGGCTGCTACCGATCGACTTTTGGCTAGCGCCGGAGAAGATGGCATTGCTCGATTGTGGGATGGATTGAATGGCAGTGGCATTCGCCAGTTTGTGGGTCATGGCGGTCGTGTTACTCGGGTAGCGATCGACCCCACTGGCGAAAAGGTCATCACCGCAGGCATCGATCGCACGGTGCGCATCTGGGAGGCAGCTACTGGTAATTTGCTGCATACCTTAGTGGGTCATGAACGCGCTATTAACTGCATGATTTTGACTCCTGATGGTCGATCGATCATTACTGGCAGCGATGACAAAACCATCAAGATTTGGCAGTTACAGAATGGTCGGTTGATTAATAATCTCTATGGTCACAATACTCCAGTGCTTTCTGTTGCAGTGGGCGGTAGCACTCTGGTCAGCGGTGGTTATGGGGAGATGCGCATCTGGGAAATCGGATAAAAAATCAACCCTCCCTCGATCGAGGAAGGGTTGGGTTTAACTAACCACGCACGCTGCTAGACCAAACTCTAGTCGGTAAACCCCATACATAGATAAAGCCTTCGGCAGCCTTGTGATCGAACTGATCCTCGGCACCATAAGTAGCCAGATCCATCGAATATAGGCTGTAGGGGGACTTACGACCAACCATGATGGCATTCCCCTTAAAGAGCTTAATGCGCACGGTACCGCTGACCCGTTCTTGGGTTTGTAGCACAAAAGCATCTAGTGCGGCTTTCAGTGGACTGTACCAAAGGCCGTTATAGACCATTTTGCTATAGGTTTCTTCGATGTTGCGCTTGTATTGGCTCACATCACCAGTTAGGGTCAGACTTTCCAAGTCGCGGTGAGCCTGGATTAGGACTGAAAGTGCTGGAACTTCATAGATTTCCCGGGACTTGATGCCTACCAAGCGATTCTCTACCATGTCAATCCGGCCAATGCCATGGCGACCGACGGTTTTGTTTAGTTGCATAATCAGGTCTACCGGTGAGAGCTGTACATTATTGATGCCTATTGGAATACCTTTGGCAAACTCGATTTCAATATACTCGGGGGTGTCTGGAGTGTTTTCGATCGCCGCTGTCAAAGCATATACTTCTTCCAAAGGTTCATGCCAAGGGTCTTCTAAGTTACCAGCTTCCACGCTGCGCCCCAACAAGTTTAAATCCACGCTGTAAGGCGAGGACTTTTTCACTGGCGAAGGAATTCCAACTTTCTCGCCATAGGCAATAGTTTCTTCCCGGCTCATCCCCCACTCTCGCGCTGGGGCTAGTACTTTAAGCTGGGGATTTAAAGCGGCGATCGACACATCAAACCGCACTTGGTCATTACCTTTACCAGTACAACCATGGGCGACGGCATCGGCACCATATTCCGCAGCCGCTTCTACCAACATCTTGGCAATCAATGGTCTAGCCAAGGAAGTAGAGAGCGGATAGCGATTTTCATACAAAGCATTGGCCATCAGCGCTGGGAAAGCGTAGTCCCGCACAAAATCTTCCCGACCATCTACTACCAAGGACACACTGGCTCCCGAAGCCAAGGCTTTTTTCCGAATTGTTTCTAGCTCATCGCCCTGCCCCAAATCGGCAGCAAGGGTAATAACTTCTTCGACACCCCATTCTTGTTTGAGGTAAGGAATACATACGGAGGTGTCTACACCCCCAGAATAAGCAAGGACTACTTTTTTTGCGCGACTCATAGGTTAAGGCTCTGCTCCAAATACAGACCCCATATTATAGGATTGTGTTGGCTTCGACTCCGCTCAGCCAACTTAAATCCTGATCCTATTTCCAGAAATCGGCTGCTGCATAAGCATTGGGTAACTTCCCGATCGTCAAACAAATTGAAATCATCGCACCTAACAATACAAAAAACCTCAGCCACATCCAATCCCGGTTTTTCCGCGAAGACGGTGGCAGATACACCGCAATCACTGCCAACAAAATCGAAATTGGATTCACCATCAACAAGATTGGCCAAGAATTTTTCCACAACTCCCACAGCGGCAAGCCTGCTTCTCCGGCCAACTGTCGAATATGAGAACTGCCACCGATCGCAAACACCGTCATCGATAGAGATAATGTGTAAATGGAAGCTGCCAAGCTGGTCCCTAAGGCTAAAATAGCGCCGATCGATTTCTGATTTTTCGGCACCAAAACCAGAAAAGTGGCT
>JANOXZ010000550.1:0-2139 GCA_031418695.1 Synechococcales cyanobacterium VAR_35_metabat_10 | reverse complement strand
ATTTAGTTTGCCCGCTTGAGCCACCCGTTAGACCGCACCAAACCGCCCCGTTGCAAAACACCAGAACGCCAAAAAAAGAGGATGAATTATGAGTAATCAAATTGTCAAGGCATCCACCTACATGTTGCCTGACTTAGTAGAGATTCAGCGTTCTAGTTTTCGGTGGTTTTTAGAAGAAGGCTTAATCGAAGAATTAGATAGCTTTTCGCCGATTACCGACTATACCGGTAAATTGGAGCTGCGCTTTTTGGGCAAAGATTACAAGCTCAAGCGCCCCAAATATGACGTAGACGAAGCTAAGCGGCGGGATGCCAGCTACGCGGTGCAGATGTATGTACCCACCCAGTTGATCAACAAAGAAACCCGTGAAATTAGCCAGATGGACGTATTCATCGGCGATTTGCCCCTCATGACCGAGCGCGGTACTTTTATTATCAACGGTGCCGAGCGGGTAATTGTAAACCAAATCGTCCGTTCTCCTGGTGTCTATTATAAGTCCGAGCTAGATAAAAATGGTCGGCGGACATATAGCGCCTCCTTGATCCCTAACCGGGGAGCTTGGTTGAAGTTTGAGACAGATAAAAATGACATTGTGTGGGTACGGATCGACAAGACCCGGAAGCTTTCGGCGCAGGTCTTGCTCAAAGCCTTGGGTCTGACTGACAACGAGATTTTGGATGCTTTACGCCACCCCGAATTCTTCCAGAAAACCATTGCTAAAGAAGGCAACCCAACCGAAGACGAAGCATTGATGGAGCTGTATCGCAAGCTGCGTCCCGGTGAGCCTCCTACCGTGACAGGTGGTCAACAGTTGCTGGATTCGCGCTTCTTTGATCCTAAGCGTTATGACTTGGGTAAAGTGGGTCGCTATAAGCTGAACCGCAAGCTGCGGTTGAATACTCCCGATGCTACTCGGGTCTTGACTCCCCAAGATATCTTGGCGGTGATCGATTACTTAATCAACCTAGAGTTTGACCTGGGTAACACCGATGACATTGACCACTTAGGTAACAGACGGATTCGATCGGTTGGAGAACTTCTCCAGAACCAAATCCGGGTGGGCTTAAGCCGTCTAGAAAGAATTATCCGGGAGCGGATGACCGTCTCGGAGACCAGCACTTTGACCCCGGCCAGTTTGGTTAACCCCAAACCATTGGTGGCGGCTATTAAAGAATTCTTTGGATCTTCCCAGCTCTCGCAGTTTATGGATCAAACCAATCCCCTGGCGGAGTTGACCCACAAACGGCGGCTCTCAGCCTTAGGTCCAGGTGGTTTGACCAGAGAACGCGCCGGTTTTGCTGTAAGGGATATTCACACCTCTCACTATGGTCGGATCTGTCCGATCGAGACTCCAGAAGGTCCTAACGCTGGTTTGATTGGTTCTTTGGCCACTCACGCCCGGGTGAACCAGTATGGCTTTATCGAAACTCCCTTCTTGCCAGTAATTAACGGTCAAGTACAGCGCGATCAAGAGCCTCAGTATATGACTGCGGATCAGGAAGATGATCTGCGGGTAGCACCGGGAGACATTCCTACCGACGAGAACAACTATATTTTGGGTGAAAATATTGCGGTACGTTATCGCCATGAATTTACCACCACTACTCCCGATCAAGTGGATTACGTAGCGATCTCGCCGGTACAAATCATCTCGGTAGCAACATCCCTAATTCCATTCTTGGAACACGATGATGCCAACAGAGCACTGATGGGTTCTAACATGCAGCGGCAGGCCGTGCCTTTGCTGCGCCCTGAGCGTCCATTAGTCGGAACAGGTTTGGAAGTCCAAGCTGCTCGTGACTCTGGAATGGTAGTAGTTTCCTTGACCGCTGGTCAGGTGAGCTATGTAGACTCCGAAAACATTGTGGTCACAGATCCTGAAGGCGAAAAGCACTCCTATGAGTTGCAGCGCTACCATCGATCGAACCAAGATACTTGCCTGCACCAAAAGCCCTTAGTAAACCACGGTGAACTAGTTAAAGTCGGCCAAGTATTAGCTGACGGCTCCGCTACCGAAGGTGGTGAGCTGGCCTTGGGTCAGAATGTCCTAGTGGCTTACATGCCCTGGGAAGGTTACAACTACGAGGATGCCATCTTGATCAGCGAAAAGCTGGTATCTCAAGATTTCTACACCAGTAT
>JANOXZ010000549.1:0-8042 GCA_031418695.1 Synechococcales cyanobacterium VAR_35_metabat_10 | reverse complement strand
CCTAACCCGGCCAAAATAGCTGCTCCAGCATACTGCCAAGAACCAACCACCAAGAGCAGATGACCTTGATGGTATTTATGAGTTGCGATCGGTCGCTGATAGGGCAAGTATCGATCGGCATCAGAGCGAGTCATAATTTGGATTAAATTGTGCTTTCCTAAAACGGCCTGAATATCCGCTTGGGGGATATCAAAACTCAGTAGTTCACTTTTGCCGATGTAGGGCAATGCTCGATCCTGGGCAAAAGCACCTTTCCATAAGCCCAAACAAAGGGTATGAGTAGCCTGAATGGCACTTCCCAAAACATTTCCGGTATCAGCATGTATCCCTGACGGCAGATCGATACTGACAATGGGAATTTGCATATCGTTAATTTCGTTAATAATGTTAATTAACGAATTGTTCATTGGTCGATCGAGGTTAAAGCCAAATAATCCATCTAAAATCAGATCGCATTTTTTCAGGTCACTGACATGAAAAACTTGAGAGATACCAATGCTTTTAGCATAGTTATAATGCTGAGTAGTTAAATCTTTAAAGCCTGTACCGGGGCTATACAGTAACATTTGGTATCCCAACAAATGCAACTCTCTGGATACCACCAAAGCATCGCCACCGTTATGTCCTGCTCCAAATAATACCCCCACGCGACAAGGAGATGGATATAGTTCTTGAATGCGCTGTGCAACTCGAATGCTGGCTTTTTCCATCAGGGCTGCTACGGGCATTCCTGCTGCAAACATCCGACTTTCGATCAATTGCATTTGAGCGCTGGTCACAATTAGATTCATTAGTAATCGATTGATTGAGAACTTCAATTACAAGCTAGCACTGTGTTATCTTAAAACCTAATTATTTACAAGTATCTGTTCATAATATTTAATCTTCACTAGGCAAATATTTGATATCACGAAGTTCTTGATCCAAGAGGTCTTCTTCGGTGTTGTAGACCATGTCGGCTTCTGACAAAGTCCTTTGGACTTGGAACTGCTGGGCAAAACCCAGTTTTCTTTCGGCATCTTCACTATGTAACCAAGTCAACCGCTGCCGCCGTTTTTCGTTGCGTTTGCTAATTTGATTGTTTGTCCATTTCAACCATAGTAGTCTTACGGCTGGAATAGTTACAAACCCGATCGCATAAGCAGCCAACAGGCTATAGACACTGCCAACTAGAGCCAAGAAGCCAAATGCTGCTGCTCCTTTTACCAAAGCGCCGATAAAAAATATGCCCGCAAAGTTCAGAGCACCCAAAGCACAGATCAAACCAACTTGCTCTGAAGTTGCACCGCTAAAGCGCCGAGCTTTTTCTTGTAAATAGGGTGGTAAATGCTTAAATTTGCGCTGTTGAGCGATAGTTTGAGTATCGGGAAACCGATAGATAATATCTCCCATTTCGCTGACTTCTGGAATGCCATTAAACCTGACCAATACTGGCAAAATATGGTCTTCGCTCTGGGGCATGGCTTCTTCTATATATGGTGCTACTTGCTCTGCTGTGATCGCTCCTTGGTTCTTGCGAATTACTTGGCCAATGCTCCGCCAGCGCAATTCTTCTAAATTGGCATTGGGGTTGTCTTCACCAAACAAGAACGAAAACACTGCTCCCAAAAAGTTTAACTGTGACTTTTTTTCTTTTTCGGCTGGATCAATGGTCTCGGCTGGATTCCTGCTGCCACCCCAATCAAAATACCACCAAGTTCCACCCCAGGAACTAGAGCTGCCACCGCTACTGCCCCAATCACCAAAATCTACCCCGCCACCATCGTTATCACTCAACATGGTGGCAATTGTGAAGATCAGAATTGTCAAAACAACTATAGAAAGTGATGCTAATAAAGCCAAGCCAAATGATACTCGGATAATGTAAAAAGCTACTTTCCAAGCAAAGTCAGTATACTTTTTGACCTGTAACCACACCGATTTGTTGTAAAGGATGGTGCGGAAATTGCTGGGGTATTTGTAAACAATTTCGCCAGTGGTGGCTACTTGTAAATGACCACCTACCGCGATCGCCAGTTGTTGCAAATCGCGTTCGACAGTGGCCAAAGGGAGACCAGCCTGTACCGCAAATTCTCCAGGAGTTGCTTGGTACTGGAGGCGTTCGATCGATTGCAAGAGAGGAGCTGAAAATTCCATAGTCTATGCTAGCCCATGCTGATACTCTTATCCTAACAATTTCTGACCAAATTCGTGGGGTCTGCCCCAAAAGCCAAACTTTTCGTCACAAAACACTTAGTTTCTCAAACTCTCGCCAGCAAAGTAACATGGCGCGTGGTACATGGAAACAGCCTTTCCACTTGCCACCTTTCAGGTTTAATAAGACCTCTCCCCGCCGGTTTAGGTAGCCAAACCATTCGCCCTGCTCTGGGTCGGCAAAGTGACTCCATGTATATTCGTGTATTCGTTGATACCATTCCCAACAGCGTTGGTCGCCGGTCAGCCGGTAGCCCATGGCCAGGGCCACTAAGGTTTCTACATGTACCCACCAGAGCTTTTGATCCCACTCTAGCTGCTGAGGTGGATGCCCTCGATCGTCCATAAAGTAATAAATACCGCCATATTCTTTATCCCAAGCAAATTCTAAGGTCTTAATCACCACTTCGGTTGCTTGCAATAACAGTTCCCGATTCCCTTGGCGCTGGGCAATATCCATCATGAACCACATGGCCTCAATGCC
This sequence comes from Synechococcales cyanobacterium VAR_35_metabat_10, assembly GCA_031418695.1. Classification (GTDB taxonomy): domain Bacteria; phylum Cyanobacteriota; class Cyanobacteriia; order Cyanobacteriales; family Chamaesiphonaceae; genus JAAFHZ01. The sequence continues at coordinate 5,365 of JANOXZ010000549.1, read as the reverse complement.
ATGGCCGGGGTTCAATAGCCGACCTTCGTAGCAATCGACTCGCTGACCTTGGGGATCTACGGCTTCGCGCATGTAGCCCTGCTCAGGATCACGAAAGTCTTGCATTACTTCTTTGACTGTGGCAGCTAGGACTCGATCGAGTTCCGCCGGTGGCAATAGCCAGCTCATTTCTAAGGTCAGGTTAGCCAGGATCATTGGAACGGCCAAAGATTTGAGGGGACGAGTGCCGGGATAAGCCTTGGTATATTTGCCTTTGGGGTTATCTTGACGACGTAGGACGTTTTGATAGGCTTGGAGGGCGATTTCTTTGGCAGATTCTTGGCCAGAGGCGGCGGCATATTGACTGAAGGCCATCGCCGCAAAGCAATCCGAGAAAATATTGTAGGGTTGAATCAAGGGTTGGCCGGTGCGATCGAGGGAAAAGTACCAATCTCCGTTAGCATCATGGCCATGCTGGGCTAAAAAGTCTGCGCCGTGTTTGGCGACTTGCAACCATTCAGGGTTCTTCTCGATCTGGTTATAAAAGGTGGAAAACATCCATACTTGGCGGTTTTGCAGCCAGATGAATTTGTCGGTATCGTAGACTTGGCCTTGGCGATCAAGGCAGGTAAAGTAACCGCCGTTGGTGTGATCGATCGAGTGCTGCATCCAAAAGGGAATGATGTTGTTCAGCAGGGTATCGCGGTAGAGCTGGGATAATTCTAAAAAGTTTTGAGTCATTAAGTTACCTCGATTTTTTGCTGGCACTGTGTTGTTCCATCAACTGCTTAGCTCTGGGCGCAGCTTGTAATTTTACCCTATTGGTGGATTTTGGCGTTTACGAAGTGTCTCTGGAAAAGAATCGTTGCTGTCATCTATTAGCTTGCCGACGACTACAAACATTTTATTGACTTCAGGATTTGCCTGAATTGGGCGGAGACGTTTACCACACAAAGTCGCAGTGAGGGCATGTGTGTATCTTCAGCCAAAAAGGTGTCCCCAAAACCGCCACTACTTAATGTGCGAATGATTTGATATCGATCATTGAGTAACTGGGTGGTCATCAGCCTAGATCTGGAGGTTTATTTCCTCAAGCTTATCATTTACAACCAATGCCAGTAAAGTAGCCACTGTATTTTCTCTTTGGCAAAATCCACATTGCTGAAATCTCTGGCATCCAAGATTTATTCTGACATGACAAGCTATCATGATGGTCGCTGCTACTTAGTTTACTTAGGCTTGCAATCCGCCCATGCAAATTGCCCTCTTTGGCACCAGTGCCGACCCACCTACCCGCGCCCACCAACAAGTTATTAGCTGGCTGGGGCAAAAATTTGAAGTGGTCGCTGTTTGGGCAGCCGATAACCCCGATAAAACCCATGGAGCCACCCTTGCTCAGCGTGCCGCCATGCTAGAAATTTTGGTGGCCGAAATTCCGGCTCCGACCACAGCTAAAGTTTGCCAGCAACTCAGTCATCGCTATACTATTCGCACCATTGCCTTCGCCCGCCAAATGTGGCCAACCGCTGAATTGGTCTTAACCATTGGAGCTGACTTAGTAGAACAAATTGAGCGTTGGCAGGGCGGCACTGATTTACTCCGCCAAGTAAATTTGCTAGTTATTCCCCGACCGGGTTGGCAGATTCGCCCAGAAATGTTGCAACGCTTGGCTGACTTAGGTTGTCAATTACAGTTAGTAGAAGAACTGAGTACCTTAGCGGTTTCTTCCACCGCTATGCGTCAAACTAGTGATATCGCTGATCTACGTATGGGACTGACTCCAGCCGTGACAGAATACATTGATCGACATCAGCTATATCAGCGGGCAGGTAACTATGATCAAACCTGAACCCTTGGCTGACTTCAAAGTAGGCGTAGATAATGTGATTTTTTCGGTGGATTTGGCACTGAATCGATTACTAGTATTGCTCATTGAACGTACCGAAGCCCCTTATGCTGGAGCTTGGAGTTTGCCAGGGACATTGGTGCGTCAAGGCGAATCTTTAGAAGCTGCTGCCGATCGGGTATTAACCGAAAAAATCACTGTAGCTAATCTTTACCTCGAACAACTCTATAGTTTTGGTGGTCCCGGTCGAGATCCGCGCGAAGCAAAAGATAGTTATGACACACGCTATCTATCAGTCAGCTACTTTGCCCTAGTGCGATTGGAAACAGCCGCTTTAGAAACCGGTGGCACTTGGCATCCTGTAACCAACTTACCCATTTTAGCCTTTGATCATCAAGAAATAGTTAACTATGGACTGCGGCGGTTGCGCAGCAAATTAGAATACAGCCCGATCGCCTTTGATGTTTTACCAAGTGAGTTTACTTTGCATGATGTCTATCAGCTCTACACCACGGTATTAGGATCAGGGTTCTCTGACTATTCCAACTTTCGGAACCGGCTGCTGAAATTGGGATTTTTGACCGAGACCGATCAGAAAGTTTCTAAAGGTAGTGGCAGACCGGCTAGTCTGTATCGGTTTGATCCGGTAGCCTTTGAGCCATTGCAAGACAAGCCCTTACTGTTTATCTAGTGATTTGCGATTTAAATGGTGTCAAGAAATGATAAAATCCAAATTTCTACCTATTGGTGTCTATGCTTTCCAACCTGACTCCCAATCCGCAAGGGGTGCTACAAATCTCGGCCGCAGCCGGTCACGAAATAGCTCTTTCGTTGGTTTTGCCTACGTATCAAGAAAAGCACAACATTAAACTAATCGTTGAGCAACTTGCTATTAAGCTAGATCATGTTTTGCCAGGAGCCTACGAGCTAATTGTGGTAGATGATGATAGCCCCGACTTAACTTGGTCGATCGCTGCCGAGTTAACTGCCCAATACCCCCAGCTCCGAGTAATCCGGCGGGTAGATGAACGGGGTTTAGCTACCGCAGTAATCAGAGGCTGGCAAGTAGCCCGAGGCCGAGTATTGGGGGTAATAGATGCCGATTTACAGCATCCACCAGAAGTATTGGGACAGATGTGGGCAGCAGTAAATCATGACTATGGAGCAGATTTGGCGGTGGCCAGCCGCAATGTGGAAGGTGGTGGGGTGAGTGAATGGAGCATCTTGCGTCGCATTTTGTCACGGGGGGCGCAGATTTTGGGGCTGATTATTTTCCCAGAAGGCGTAGGTCGGATTAGTGACCCCATGAGTGGGTATTTTTTGGTACAGCGGGAGGCGATCGCCAATAAAATCCTCAGTCCATTAGGCTACAAAATTTTGGTGGAAGTAGTGGGGCGGGGTCAGATCGATAAAATTGCCGAAGTGGGTTATGAGTTCCAAGAACGGCAAAGCGGTGATAGTAAAGTAACCGGGAAGCAATATATAGAATATATTCACCATTTATTAAGGCTGCGCCTGTCTCACAGCCGTCGGTTACTGCTATTCTTGGCGGTAGGTTTGAGTGGTGTGGTAGTGGATATGGCGATGTTTTATTTACTGCGAGAAAACCTGCATTTGGCCATGAGCCGTAGTAAGTTTTTGGCAGCAGAAGTAGCAATTGTCAATAACTTCCTGTGGAATGATCGTTGGACTTTTGGCGATGTGAGTATTCAGCAGCCCGGTAAGCAAAGGAAGCTGCGCCGGTTTATTAAATTCAATTTGGTTTGTTTGATGGGAGTGATTTTAAATATCTTGTTGTTAAATATTTTGGTTTGGAGTGGTATTAAGAATGAATATGGTGCCAACTTTATGGCGATCGCCTGTGTCACTATTTGGAACTATTGGATTAATGTCAAACTGAGCTGGCGGGTGACCGATCGAAAAAACACCGATTAAAGATATAGGCTAAAATAATAGCTAGCAACGTATGATGAGAAAGCCGTAACCGTTCGTGCAATTATGTCGATCATTGAAAATGACAGCGCATCTATCGAATTCTTAATTAGTGCCGTTGAAGCGGCAGATTCGGCCAGCTTACTGGTTACAGCCATGGAAAACTTGGCCGCAACCCAGCAACCAGCAGCCATCCCGACCCTCATTGCTGCTCTTGGCTATAATAACCCCGGAGCAGCCGTCGCTGCGGTTGATGGACTTATTCGCATCGGGGAACCTGCCGTTGAACCGATTCTTGCGCAATTAGATGGCCATAATTACACTGCCCGTGCCTGGGCAATCCGCGCTTTAGCAGGCATTGGCGATCCTCGGGGACTGGTTACATTATTGGGTGCTGCCACTGCTGATTTTGCCCTTAGTGTGCGCCGAGCAGCCGCCAAAGGTTTGGGTAGTATGAAGTGGCATTGGTTTCCTGTCGATTTGTTAGAAATTGCCCAAGAAGAAGCTTTGGAATCTTTGTTATTTGTTGCGCAGCAAGATGATGAGTGGATTGTGCGCTACGCTGCGGTGGTGGGTTTGCACAATTTAGCAGTTTCGATTGAACATTACCCCGAATGGAAAACCCAGATCCAAACAGCTCTAGAGGGCATAATTGCTCAAGATACATCTTGGGCAGTGTGCGCCCGTGCTCTCCAGGCTCAACAGCAAATTCAGGCTGGTTTGACTCCAATTACTCAACCACTAGAAAATATTCCTAACATCGATTGGCAAGGAATTTTAGATACTCTCTATGCCCGCAAAGGGGTGGAGCGTGATCAGGTTTTAGCTGGCGATCCACGCAATTATAAACAATTGACCAGCGAGTTAGAATCTTTGAATTTGTAGTTTAGCTATTGTTTTTTAAACATAACCTAAAACGAATCCCTGACCATCGCCAGGGATTCATGAGTGCCCTATTACACTTATCGCAGCGCTGCACCATAAGTCATTTTATAACATGGTCATTCGGCAGACCTGTATTGTCACATTCAGACTGCATTTAATGACAAGATGTTGCTTAATACAGTCATGGTTTCGGCATAGAGCCAATCGCGATTAGAACGATGGAAATTAGCAGCAACTAATTGTTCAGCATTTTGATCAGCTACAGAATTGACCTGCTCTACCAAACCCGATTGAGCCTTACCTCCCGACTCCATCCGCATGCAGCCAGCAGTTTCTGAACAGAGAATAGTATTGCAATTAGATTTAGGATTAGTAGAATCTAACTTAATACCCATCAAATCACCAACTACATCACCAACCTCTGGAATTGGCATGCTAGCCAATTCTACCTTAATGATGCGGCCATCACCAGCCAAAAACTGTAGTTGTCGCAACTGATAATCACAACCGACCATTTGGTAAGAATTTGGTTCCCAGCCTAAACGACCAGCTAACCAGGCAATATACATCCAGGCTTGAGCTGAACTGCCCCGCTCAAAATTGACTTCTACTAAATCAATTTCATTAATCGCATTGCGGCGCTCTGGCGGATCAAAAGTCGCCGCAGTCAACTCTTGCCATGGGGCAATGCGTTGCCAATTGATATCAATGATCGATCGCCCC
>JANOXZ010000548.1:0-2344 GCA_031418695.1 Synechococcales cyanobacterium VAR_35_metabat_10 | reverse complement strand
ACCCGCCGCGTCAACAGCTTAATTAATAGATCTCTCTTCCCCCGCATCTCACCCCGCACTTCACCCCGAGCCTCACCCCGAGCCTCACCCTCCTGAAAAATCTGATCATAAATTACTGACCCCTTCATAATGTCTTGCCTCAAAATTTGATTAATTACATTCTTTTCTAATCTTAGCCCAGCTAAGATAGCTGCACCAGCCATTAAATTACTTCGTTCTCGGCCATTTGGTACCCTCTCAATCAACTCGGCCACATCTCTCAGCAAGCCAACCTCATCATCCGTTTTACCCAAAACTGCCAACGGCAACAAACCTGGCAAACTCATCAACTGTCCTGGATCCTCCTCCCATAAACGCACAACCCGAAACTCATGAAACGTTGTTCCATCTCGATAGCAATCATCAAATACCTTCTCAGAACCAGTCTCTCGTAAGTAAACAACAATCTGCACAATTCGATGACTTGGATACTTGCCTCTCAGCCGTACATAGTAATCAATCATCCGATAAGCCATATCAAGATCTGGATCAGTCTGAAACTCCCAATGACAAATCAAACTATCGTTTCTGAGCAAAACCACCCCATCAGCTCTAATCGGTTCATAGTATAGCTCAGTTGGCTCCATATCAATTAGTTCAACTGGTGTACCCAATAACCATGTCGTATAGTCAGCACAGAATTGACTAATTAGTAGTTTGCTGGTGTTATCATACATATTCGACTTCCTTCTTTGGCTTCCAAATTCAACATTGATCAAATAGCTAAAACTTTAAAAGGGGCGAGAGATAAATAGAATGTCTCTCGCTCAATTTAGCCAATCAACTTAATTAATCATGCATCATCGCCATTTGCTGCCGCACTGTCGCAATATCAGGAATTATTTCTTTACCACTAGGTGAAGGTTGCCCCAAAGCCTGCAAATCAGCATCCACCATCAAATGCACCAACTCTTGGAAAGTCACCGAAGGCTCCCATCCAAGCTGCTTCCGCGCCTTAGTAGAATCACCAATCAACAGCTCCACCTCTGCTGGACGCAAATAGCGCGGATCGAACTCCACATAATCTTGCCAATTTAAACCAGCATAATTAAATGCCACCTCCAAAAACTCCTTAATAGAATGAGTTTCATTGGTAGCCACCACAAAATCATCGGGCTTATCTTGCTGCAACATCAGCCACATTGCCCGCACATAATCTTTGGCATAGCCCCAATCGCGCTTGGAATCTAAATTACCCAAAAATAACTTGTCTTGTTTCTTAGCGATAATCCGCGCCAAAGCCCGAGTAATTTTGCGAGTCACAAAAGTTTCACCGCGCCGTGGACTCTCATGGTTAAACAAAATTCCGTTGCTGGCAAACAAATCATAAGATTCCCGATAATTCACCGTCTGCCAGTGGGCAAACAACTTGCCACAAGCATAAGGACTACGAGGATAAAAAGGCGTTGTCTCGCTTTGCGGTACTTCCTGCACCAAACCATACATCTCCGAAGAACCGGCCTGATAAAAGCGCACCTCTTCACCAGTGCGTTGCTGGTAATCACGGATACCTTCTAAAATGCGCAGTGTTCCCATCGCCACCGTATCCACAGTGTATTCTGGAGCATCAAAACTTACCCGCACATGAGACTGGGCACCAAGGTTAAAAAACTCATTGGGCTTCACCATCTCTAAAATTCTTCGGATCGTTACCCCGTCAGTCAAATCCCCATAGTGCAGAAACAGCTTGGCTCCTGGAGTATGAGGATCTTGATATATGTGATCAATCCGATCGGTGTTAAAAGTAGAAGTCCGGCGAATGATGCCATGTACCTCGTAGCCTTTCTCCAGCAACATTTCAGCCAAGTAAGAGCCGTCTTGACCTGTGATTCCAGTTAATAAAGCGCGTTTAGACATCGTGTTTCTCAGGTACTCCAGTTATAGTTGCGTTGCATTTTACGCTATCTGGACAATACAGATATGTAATAAAAAGATCAAGCTTGAACAATCAAGATCGAGTAGGATACTGAAACAATTTTACAAGAAGCAGTTATGGCCAATTTAGAACTCAAAGGTAAAAAAATCTTAGTCACAGGCGGAGCCGGGTTTCTGGGGCAAGAAGTAGTACAGCAATTGTTGTCTCATGGAGCTGACGCTGAGAAGATTTCTATTCCTCGATCGAAAGAGTATGACCTCTGTGAAATGGCTAACTGTAAAGCCGTGGTCGCCAATCAAGACATCATCATTCACCTCGCTGCTCACGTTGGCGGCATTGGACTTAATCAGCAAAAACCCGCCGAGCTATTTTATGACAATCTAATGATGGGTACTCAGCTTATCCATGCTGCCTATCAAGCCAAAGTAG
>JANOXZ010000547.1:0-8682 GCA_031418695.1 Synechococcales cyanobacterium VAR_35_metabat_10 | reverse complement strand
CCTTGTCTAGCTTGGTACTGGCTGGAGTGCTTGTCCCCTCTTTTGGTCGGATCTTTTTACCAGAATTTCAAGAGCAATCTTTAGTAAATACTCTGTTGTTGTACCCTGGTTCGTCTCTGGCGGCTACCAATAGCGCAGCTTCGATTGTGGAGCAGCAGCTCAAAGGTAATGCCAATATTTCATCAGTCCAAGTGCGAGCTGGTCGAGCTGCTGGTGATGCTGATGCTGCTGGGGTAAATCTGACCCATATTGATGTGGAGTTGAGCGACGAGGGGATGAAAAATCGCAAGGAAGCAATTGCCATAGTACGCAAAGCTTTTGATACAGTCCCTGGAGCCGTTCCCAATGTGGGCGGCTTCATTTCTCACCGGATGGACGAGGTGTTATCGGGAGTCCGCAGTGCGATCGCAGTCAAGATATTTGGCCCCGATCTAGCACAGTTAAGGATTTTGGGGCAGCAGGTCAATAAGGTAATGCAGTCGATCAAAGGAGTAGTAGACCTGCAACTAGAGCCCCAAATTCCGGTAGAACAGGTGCAAATTAAGTTCGATCGAGCAGCCGCAGCTCGCTATGGACTCAGTATGAAGCAATTATCTGAAATTGTGGAAACAGCTCTCAATGGGCGAGTGGTGTCTCAGGTATTAGAGCAACAGCAGACTTTTGATTTGGTAGTGTGGCTGGCTCCCGAGACGCGCCAAAATTTAGCCAATATCGGCAATTTACTGATCGATACCCCCACAGGTAGCAAAATCCCCTTATCTCAAGTGGCCAAAATTGGCTCAGGGAACGGGCCAAATACCATTAACCGCGAAAATGTTTCACGGCTGTTGGTGGTAGCTGCCAATGCTCAGGGTCGGGATTTGCGGGCAGTAGTAAATGATATGCAAACCAAGGTAAGCCAGCAGGTGCAAGTGCCTCCGGGCTACTATTTGCAATATGCTGGTCAGTTTGAGGCGGAGGAGCGCGCCAGCCAAAATATTTTGTTGTTTAGTGGTATCTCGGCAGTGGTGATTACGGTGATCACTTATTTTTCAGTACAGTCCGTAACTTCTACTCTGATGATTATTATCAATTTACCGCTGGCTTTAGTGGGGGGAGTGATAGCGGTGGCCTTGACTGGGGGGACTCTCTCAATCGCTTCTTTGGTTGGTTTTGTGACGTTGTTTGGAGTAGCTACCCGCAATGGACTACTACTTGTAGATAATTACAATACAAAATTTGCCGAGGGTATGCCCTTGGCCGAGATCTTAGTCCAAGGCTCTATGGAGCGCCTCAATGCGATTTTAATGACGGCGTTTACATCAGCTCTCGGATTGGCTCCCTTGGTATTTGTTGGTGGCCCCGGTAAAGAAATTCTTCAGCCTCTGTCGATCGTAGTTTTGGGGGGCTTATTTACTTCCACAGCTTTAACTCTGGTGGTGCTACCGGCTTTATATGCCCGTTTTGGTAAATATCTGTTTCCTAAGCCACAGCATTAGAATCAATAAATGTCTGTAAAAACATGATATTATTCACTTTTGTTTCGGTTTTAACGGGGATCAGCCGTTAAAAGTAATGGGGAAAGAGTAGTATTAATCTGCCGCTGTCCCGCAACTGTGATGAGCCATTAGTTTCTAATGAATCTCTAAGTCAGAATGCCCGCCGAGACTTGTCAAAACCACTAAAATATCTGCGAGGTACAGATAATGCCCAAAATGAATTTTTCCACTTTTAGCTATCCAATGGGTAAGTAGTTGAAAAAATCTACCCTTTGGCAGACGGCATTTGTGCGCGATAACTTTCCGGTAATCGGCTATTTTGCTTGGAAAGGTTTTAAACAGAACGGTTGGGGAATACTAGTTTGTAATGTTGAACCCCTACCATCAAATGCTGATTTGAGGTTTCAGACCTGGAACTTCACCCCGCAGTTTGTGTCGAATCAATATATAGCTGATTGTTTATTGGGATTCGCTATATCCCCGGTGGAAGTTACTACCTTGGTGAACGCAATTCAACAATACAATCCCTATCAAGAGATCATGCTTCTGATTCGCTGTGGCAAGTCAGTAGAAGTCTGTTGGCTGAAGAATCTAGCTAGTACTCCATTGGAATGCTATGAGCAAGTGCTCGATCGCTGGGATGAATTCATGCTTGATACCCGTGATCATGCCTCAATCTAGTTGTTTACCAGAGTATTTTATTAAATGTCAGATGTGATTAAAAAGTCCGATTTTGTCATTACTCCCTACATGAAGAGTAATGACTGGCGAGCAACCTATCAAATTCTTAATACGGTTATTCCCTATTTGCTGCTGTGGTTTTTGGCAGTGAAAGCTGCATCGGTTTCCCTGTGGTTGCTACCACCAATCATGGTTTTAATCACTCTTTTCTCGGTACGTTGTTTTTCTTTGATGCATGATTGCGGCCACTATTCGCTCTTTACCTCCAAAAAAGTTAATCGGGTAGTGGGGTTTGTTTTAGGGGCAATTAATGCCATTCCTCAATACCCTTGGTCACGAGGGCACGCTTATCATCACAAGACTAATGGTGACTGGGAACGCTATCGGGGGCCATCTGGGTTGGTTTCGACGGAAGAATTTGCCAAGCTTAGCCCTGTTGCTCAAAAGCGTTATGAATTACTGCGACAGCCTTGGATGATCATTCCTGGTGGTTTTTTCTATCTGGCAATTAAGCCCAGAATGCAGTTGGTATTGGGCATTTATGGTTTAATCCGCCATGCCTTTACTTGCTGGAAGAAAAAGTCGGGATTGAGCCTAGCGGAAATCTTCACTTCATATGAGTCCAGAAATTGGTATACAACCGCTGAGTTTTGGGATTTGCTCTTAAATAACATTTGTGTAATTGGAGCTTGGATTACTCTGAGCAACTTGCTGGGGGCTGGATTCTTTTTAGGTATTTATTCAGTCACCCTAACTCTTTCGGCGGCAATCTTTATTTGTGTGTTCTTTGTTCAGCACAATTTTGAGGGTTCTTATGCCCACAAAACCGAAGGTTGGGATTATTTGTTGGGGGCGATCGAAGGCAGCAGTTACTTAAAGCTACCAGCAGTCTGCAATTGGTTCTCGGCAGATATTGGCTATCACAATATTCATCACCTCTCGGAGCGGATTCCTAATTACAATCTGGAAGCATGTCATAAAGAAAATGCTCATCTGTTGGCTAAGGCCAAAGTTTTGCGACTAGCCGATTTGCCAGATTGTTTTGGTTTCTTGTTGTGGGATGCAGCTTCGGATAGTTTGGTGTCGATCAAGTCATTCCGTCAGGGTGCTTTGCTCAAAAATGACGCTAAGACGCCTACTTTGGTCAGTGTGGGTGATTAATTCATCAATTTCAAGCTGAGTCTTGATAGGATTTTCCCTGAAATCAACCGAAATTTTCTCCGCTTGATTTCAGGGGTTTTGTGATATTAGGTATAGATTAGATGCTTAATTGGACATGGTGACTAATTCTGTAACAGAGCAAAGTTGTCCGATCAACTGGTATGGATTGAGTTAGCTTTTTTATGAAGAGAGCCAAAGTTGCTCAAACTCGGCATGAGTAATTGACCTCGACCAGTACCAAAGAATACGATAGGATTCATGATGTTGTTCAATATTATGGTTTTGTGATTTTAGATATATGTCTCTGACTTGTGGAAGTATTTTAGGTAGTTGCTCGATCGATACTAAATTACGCAACGATTCGCCCACTTGCTTAAGATAAGCTTTTTGGTCACAATTTTTTAGGCAATATATTAAAGACTCCAAAATCAATGGATGCTGTGGCTCATATTTAGCTAGATGGTTAGCTAGTCTGATTTTGATATTGACACTGCTATTTGCTTGTAATTTTGGCACTATGGAAGCTATCAGCTTTTGCGGATCGCCGAGACTATTTTTGGGCTTTTCGTTACGGGAGCTTTTACTAGATTTATTTTGTCGAGGATTATCGATCAACAAAAACAGTTCACTCAAATGTGGCTCAGAAATGAGTTCAGCCAAAACTCTAGCAGCAAATGGATTATGAGAACTAATTGTCTGTAGTCGTCTGGCTGCACGTCGTTGTAAGGAGGGGTGTTCAGGAGATTTGATGATGTGAACTAAGGAGTTGATCGCTAGCTGATGCTCTGGGGCAATAGCAATGAGGCTTTTGGTGACAGCAAATTTGCTGTATTCATCAGGGGCATCGATCAGCATAGATTCTAAGGTAGCAATAGCCCGCTTGTTTCCCACGTCATAGTTACGGCCTAAGCTATGGGCAGCTAGCCAAAGTGCCTGGGGATTGTGCGGTAGCTGAATGAATTGCTCTAGAAATTGGATTGCTCGGATTCGATCGGTCTTAGATAGAGCAATACCAGCTCTTTCGGTAATTGTGGTGGGGATGGATCGATCGAAAGAACCCAGATAACGAAGATTTACTAGGTCAGCTACAACCTTATCACCCGCACTAAAACCCGGGAATTCGGCAACGCCTTCTGAAGCCAAGAAATAAGCCCGGTAACGGTAGAAGCCGCCACAGCTATCGGTAAAATTCAGTAAGGTTTGAAGTAGCTCTTCCTTTGATCGATCCTCAATATCTTCCCTGCCCAACCATAGTGGCAATACTTCACGCCATTTTAAATCAAAAATATTGAATGCCCAAAATTGTTGTTGATCTGCAATCGCCTGAGCCGCGAAATATTCTTGAAATGTAGGGTGATGAAAGGCGTATATCGGATCACCTGATATCCCCGACTGTTTGATTAAACCCAGATTCAAGGCTAAGGTTAGTAGCTCTAAATCGGCAGCGAAAGCAGCAAAGACAATGATTTGTGATATCCGAAAGATGTTTTCGGTCTGTTGCATAGCTTGCAGAGCTAGCTGTGATAACGCCTCGTTTAGGGACTGACGTTGACTGAGGTTAGTGGGAAACAGATCTTGCTTCCAACTATAAATTGCTTCGACAAACTGTCGATACAAGCTGGTTTTCGTGCGAGGTAATTGTCCTTGGTTCAGCATCCAACTACGACAAAGTAGAGCCAAATATAAGGGGTTGGTGACGCAACTATGAATGCGTTCCATATTTTTTTGGGTCAGCTTGAGCGATAATTTTTTGCCCAGTTCTGGACTGTCTCGAAACCATTTTTGGATAAAGGCTGGAACGCCCCCATTAACATGATGAGCATGGCTAAAGCTGAGGATTTTGTAGGTGTCAAAGTCTACTAAAGCATTTTTTTCACCATCCCAGAGGTTCGATCGGCAAGTTAACACTACATGAGCTGGAGACAACCAGCCCTTGAGCTGTTTGGCCAAATTGGTGAGGGCACTGCTAGCTGTGCCGATTTCATCTACGGCATCTAGCAATAGCCAAATTCTCCCAGACTCTACTTGCTGCACCAATTCTTGTTGTTGTTGTGGGGATATTTGGAAAGCGCAAAGTGCTTCCTTGAGCCAGGTTTGGGTTAGGTAATCTGGGAGCGTTCGCGAAGCGTCTCGGGACGAGAATCGATCTCCCAAGTCAGCTAAGGAAATCCAAATTGGCAAACAATTGGCTTCTAATAAGCTCAGGGCGATTTTTTGCAGCAGGGTGGTTTTGCCTGCGCCCGGTGTGCCGATAATGGCGGTGCGGTTGGTTTCGTCTGTAGCTAGGAGTTTGGTGATTAGCTCTGCTGGCTGATAGTTGATAGGGTCTTCTTCGAGTGATTGGCGTTCTTCGACTCCTAATGGCAGATAAATATCATTCAGGTCGAAGGCTTTGCCTATGTTGCCCATTAAGGAATTGCTGGAAAGGCTGGTATCTAAGGCTTGGCGACAGATTTTATGCCAGTCGATGGTTTGCTGGGGTCTTGCATGGGTCGGGGCATTTGTATCAAGGCTTCTCACAGCTCCTTGTTCTAACCACGATCGATCAAACGCCTCCAAATTCCCTGCCCGCTGCCAGCGATCGCACCACAATTCAACAGTGAAATGCCAATTATCTGAGCCACGTTGAGCTGTGCGGTGATCTGACAAAATTCCTAGATGATTTTCTAAGTGCTTGAGAGCGGTTTTAATTTGATCGATCGAGAGAACTACCCCTCCAGTGAGCTTGATCAACGATTCTAAGTAACGGGTTTTAGTCCTGACCACCAGCTTTTTCTCATTCTGCCAATGGGTTTGGATCTGCGATCGGATTCTTTCTAGCTCTTTTTCATCAGCTTCTAGGTCATCATTGGCAAAGTCTAGCAGCGCTACAAATAGAGTCTGAGCGCGCTGTTGATTAATTCTTCCGTAACTTTGCTTGGGCATTGAAATGCAGGGGTTTGGTCACAAAGTTAGGGAAGACCTTAACTTTTTTGGCTCCCCCATTCTAAAACGCTTTGGGAATTTGGGTTTGGGGGTTTAATTCTTTTGCAGAGATACTTAGTGAACGCCTTTGATGCAACCTGCGGACACCCAACCACACCTGTCAATACATTACTACTATTTTAAGTTTTTCAACTAATAGTAATTGCCAGTAACCGCTGACCAGCAACCACCATTTGTCCGGGCTGACAATAAACCACCGATACCACCCCAGATTCCTTTGCCACCACCGGTATTTCCATTTTCATCGCCTCTAAAATTAGTAACTGATCTCCAGCAGAAACCACCGTACCCGTTTCTACCAAGACCTGCCAAACATTGGCTGAGACATGAGATAAAACGGCTTCAGCCCCTGGCGGTAAAGGCTCTTCAGTCAACTCTGGCTGCAACATTACCTCCTCTGGTTCCGTAAACTCACCGGCAATCGCCCACCGTTCTCGCTCTTCATTGAAAGCTTGTTGTTGCTTAGCTTTAAAGACCGTGAGTTCGGCATCGATCGAATCCAAGAACTCTTGATATTCCCGCAAACTAAACGTAGTTTCTTCAACCTGCAATTGAAACTTGCCCACCAAAAAATCTGCCCGGAGCTGAAGCAGCTCTTCCTCTGAGACTGGATAGAAACGGATCTGATCAAAAAACCGCAGCAGCCAAGGATTTGTAAAGTCAGCAGTGCGCTGAAAGCGATTCCACATCTGCACAGTGCGCCCCACAAACTGATAACCGCCAGGGCCTTCCATGCCATAGACACATAGATAAGCTCCGCCGATGCCCACCGCATTTTCTGGAGTCCAAGTTCTGGCTGGATTGTATTTAGTCGTGACCAACCGCTGGCGCGGATCGATCGGAGTAGCTACTGGCGCACCCAAATAGACATCACCCAATCCCAAGACTAAATAACTAGCATTAAACACAATGTCATAGACTTCTTGAATCGAATCCAGCCCATTAATGCGGCGAATAAACTCAATATTGCTGGGGCACCAAGGGGCATCTGGCCGCACAGACTGCATGTATTTTTTGATCGCCAGCAAAGTTGATGGATCTGCCCAAGATAGTGGTAAATGGACAATGCGGCTGGGCACCGTAATTTCTTCAATAGCTGGAAGCTGCGATTCTGCTGCAATTAATGTAGTTAATAATTCTGCCTGAGAAATTAGGCGACTATCATAGTGAATTTGGATTGATCGAATGCCGGGAGTCAAATCAATAACTCCACTGGGTAAATTAGCCTTCAACCATTCCATCAACACATGGGCACGAAAGCGCAGATTCAAATCTAGCACCAAGTCCCCATATTCCACCAACAAATACTTATCCCCGGCTTGGCGATAGACTACTTTGGCTGCAATATCTTGATGTAGAATTGGGGAAATGCGTTGACCAGCTATCGGTACCAGAGGCTGAGCTTGCAGACTAGCAATCATCTGATCTTGAGCCAGCTCCTGCGCTGCGGCCTCTGCCCAGCTCCAAGATTGGAATCGGACAGTGTCACCGGGCTTAAGCTGACCCATTTTCCATAGTTCAGCCTGAACAATTACCCCCGGACAGACAAAACCCCCTAAGCTGGGACCATCAGGGCCTAAAATTACCGGCATATCGCCAGTGAAATCGATCGAGCCGATCGCGTAGGCGTTGTCATGAATGTTGGAAGGATGCAAACCAGCTTCACCGCCGTCGGTTCTTGCCCATTGGGGTTTGGGACCAATTAGACGAACGCCGGTACGGGTAGAGTTGTAATGCACCTGCCAATCGGTGCTGAAAAACATTTCGATATCAGCTTCTGTGAAAAAATCTGGGGCAGCGTGGGGACCATCCAGAACGCCAATATCCCAGTGCTGATGATAGCTGGGGATGGCTTTAAGATCTATAGTTATGTTGGGGAGATTGCCACCAGTTTGCTGGAGTTTAATCACATCCCCCGATCGCAACGCCCGACCAGCATGACCACCGAATTTACCGAGTAGAAAAGTGGATTTGCTACCCAAATAATCTGGCACATCTAAGCCACCTTGAATCGCTAGATAGGTACGATAGCCAGCACCCTGGATATCTTTGATTTTTAGGGTGCTACCGGCTTCGATCGCCATTGCTTGCCAATAGGGGATAGCTATATTGTTGATTGTAGCTATCATCTCGGCTCCAGCCAAAGCAATCACTGCCGCTGTATGGAAGCGAATCGTAGCACCGGTAACAGTAAACTCAAAAGCCGCTGTGCCTTCAGGATTACCCACTAAACTATTGGCTAAGCGCAAAGCTAAATGATCCATTGGCCCTGAAGGTGGGACACCCACATCCCAATAGCCCACCCGACCTGGATAGTCTTGAATGCTGCTGTAAGTACCGGGATCGAGGATTTCAATCGACTGGGGCTGATAAGAAA
>JANOXZ010000546.1:0-7522 GCA_031418695.1 Synechococcales cyanobacterium VAR_35_metabat_10 | reverse complement strand
AAAGAGTTCGTGAATAAAAGGATGAAAATCAATACAACATAAAACACGCCCCTAGCCCCTCTCGAGAGGGGAAGACATCCTGCTAATACTAAACTCTTTTTCAAAAATATGTTTTGTATTACTATTAGAAAATAGTTATTTAATTACACCCAATTCTTTTCCTACTTTTTCAAAAGCAGCTAATGCTTTATCTAAATATGGTGAGGAAGCAATGCCCCATTTGGTTTCTTTATTTCAAAAAGATTCAGCTTGGTTGGTGCGCCAAAGTATTTTTGCGGTGATGGAAGTCGCCAAGCATCCTGAAATATTCCTGAAACTTTGTGTCTGGGGATTAGAAGGAGAAGATGTAATAGTGCGACAAGCGGCGATCGAGAACCTACAGCTATTAGCCACCACATCCCAAGCAACATCGGCCTTAAATTTACTCTTGAAAGCCGCTACCTCCGCTGAAGTTAATATTCGGCTGCACGTAGCCAAGGTATTGAGGTATTTTGATGATCCTAGGATTCCCGATGCCCTCAGCAAATTGCGGCAAGATGCCGATTACCGCGTGGTGGGGGCAACTTTAGAAACATTGATTTAGATAAAACCCCAAAAGTAATTCCATAAAAATGACCGCTAATCAAGCCGCCGCTTCAGGCTTTGTCTATCAACCACCAGCCAATGCCCATAATGCCCAAAGAATTCTGTTGAAGCCCAACCTGGGCTATCCCAAACCAGCACCAGTCACTGTCAGTATGCCAATCTTGCAAGCAGTATTGCAAGGATTACGAGCAGCTAGTCCCCAAGCAGAAATTCTGATTGTTGAAGGAGTTTGCTCACCAGTGAGTCTAACAAATATCGCCGCTAAATTGGGCGTGTATCAACTACTCGATGAGGGGATGCAGTTATTAGATGCTGATGAATTACCGATCGCAGAATATCCCAACACTTCTAAGCAACCAATACGCTATGAGACCATGTGGGCACCAGTATTGCTCCAAGAAGTAGATTGTCGAATTAGTTTAGGTACTCTCAAACGCACTAACCTAAAAGGAGAAGTGCTGATTTCAGCCAGTTTAAAAAATCTCTACGGTTTGTTTCCCCGAGCCAAATACAAAGCCCGCAGTAGCAATTCCCGAGGACAACTTCATCGTCCCAGCGTGCCAGCAATCTTGCAGGATGTCTATTTCTCGATCGGCCACCTGTTTGATGGAGCCGTAGTCGATGCTGCTCAACGCCTAGTTAGCCCGGACTGGCAACCCGATCGAGGGCAAACTATTCAATCAGGTCAAGTGTTTTGGGGTGATAGTTTGTTAGATGTCGATCGCAAGGCTTGCGAAGTGGTCGGGGAAGCTATCCCTAACTATTTGGAATCAATCCAAAAATTGCTTTGTTAATTGGCAAAATTATTAACAACTCCGGTGGCTCCATGAAATTGTGGTTTTGGCTAATCTAGCCTTACTTTTCCGCCAGCGAACTACTAAAAATAAATACATATTTTCTCCTTCAAGGCATAACGACCAACGAAGTTTGGCGAATTCTTCTGCCTCTTTACTAGTATTGAATCCTTGAATAGCAACTTCTAAAGTTATGAAATCTTCTATGAAAACTAAAGTTGTTTTGTAAGTCCCGGTATTTACGGCTTGATGTGACAACAAGTTGATGGCCATAGTATTTTTCAATGATTACTCATATTTAAAATTTTACTCGGAACTCTCCATGATCGATCGCCAAAGCCTTGTCACCGATCGATTAGCCAATATGCAGATCGACCCAGACTCACTGCGAAATATGCAGAAATAATTAAATCCCGGGTAAAATTGCAAGCTCTTTGCTATATTCGTTAACATAAATTTACAAACCTTAATAAAAGTATTTTCTCATCCATCCTTGGCCAGCCACCACAATGGCACCAGCTTCGGTAGGTGTTCAATGTGCCGCTCCTCCCTGTAAATAGGTTTTTAGTTAATGACTCACCCACAACAAGTTAACATCAGGGATTTGCGACAATCCTACAATCAAGGTCAGCGAGACTTTTGCCGGATTGATCTGAGATCGAGAAATATTACTGAAGCCAATCTGAGTGGTATTAACCTCAGCCAAGCGCAGCTCAATGATGCCAACTTAAATCTTGCTGATCTGCAAGGAGCCAATCTTACCGAAGCCACTTTCAGCAAGGCGATGCTATGGAGAACCAATTTACACCAAAGTAAGTTAGTTAATAGTCGTGGCGATCAAGCAATCCTTATTCGGGCAGATTTGAGTCAGGCTAATTGTCATGGGGTAAATTTACAATGGGCAGACCTACGCCTAGCCAATCTCCAGTTGACGGACTTCACAGGAGCCAATTTAGCCGGGGCTAACCTGAGTTATGCCAATCTCACAGGAGCCAATTTAGCTGGGGTTAACCTAAGCTATGCCAACCTTACAGGAGCGAATTTAACTGGGGCTAATCTACATCACACCCAGTTAGATCGAACCATTGTCATAAATGTAAATTGGGAGGGCACCACTCTCTCAAAAGTAGATAGGAGTCAATCGGTCAGACTGGATCGACAACTGGCAGTAGCTGCGCTCTCTAACCTTAGCCGTTCTACATCACAGGCCAACAGATGATGAGTGATTCTAATTCTTTGTTGCAGGACTTATTACAATCCTTTCCCCAACTGCGAGCGCAGATTTATTTTAAAGCCAGCTTAACCGCTCTGTCACACGCGATCGAAGACATTGTTTTAGCCGGAACCGATCAGCCATTGGTGATTGCTAATTTCCAACAGGAACGATTCTACCGTCAGGAAACAGGTCGCTATCAGCGCATTGCTCAACGCACCGACCAAGTTTATGTCTTAGCAGCTCCCGAAACAGATTTTGCCTCAGCGCCTGCGCCCTATGCCACCATTGGACTTGAACCAACAGATGAACTGACTCAAGAATGGCATTTGGTGATTATTGGCCGCAGTTACTATGCTTGTTTGATCTTCCGGGAGTTTGCCGCTCCTATTGATACGATCGATCTAGATTCTGCCCGCCAGTTTCGGGGGTTTTGGACATTTGACCCGGCAGTGAGCAAACAAGCCGCTTTATCGTTACTTCAGCAAATTTGTCGTTATCGTCCTGATTTAGCAGAACAGATCGATCGGGCAAAGCAACAATATCGGCTGACTACTATCCGACAAGCTGCCACATCAACAGCAGCGATGAATGCTCAGTTATTTAGCACTAGACTTGTCACCTATCTGCAAGCCAGCCAATATAAACAGGTGAAAGCTTACAGGCGAATTGTAGGAAAAGAACGGCGAGAACGGTTGGTGAACAACATTACGAAAGCGTTGCGGCAATCCCTGCGGCCTGAAGATATTTTGGCGGTGGCAGTTCAAGAAATTTCTCGGCTGTTTGGGCAATGTCGTTGTTTGCTATATACCCTACTGTCTGATTCCATGGCGGCTAATAGACAATCAATCGAAGATGAGTTTACAACGACAACTAGTTTGTTAGGGCAAAATTGGCGGCTAGCGGGTCATCCACAATTTCAGCCCATTATTGATCGAGGTGAGATTATTTCGATAGCCGATACCAGTCAAGATTCCGGCATTCAATCGCACCCGGAGCTTCAACAACGATTAGCAGCAGAACAAATTCAGGCTTGTTTATTAGTGCCAGTCTATGATCAGCAGCGCTGTTTGGCCGTGTTAGAACTACATCGAGATCGACCTTATTTATGGTCGGTAGCCGATCGAGAGTTATTAGCGGAGATCGCCACCCAAGTAGGTATTGCCCTGCTGCAAGCCGAGGCATTCATAAATCTGCGACAGCTCAACCAGCAACTAGTATCAATCAAACAAACTCAAAATAATCTTATTGCTATTGTTGGCCATGAGTTTCGCACACCTTTATCGACGATTCAGGTTTGTTTAGAAAGTTTGGATGCTGAACCCGATATGCCCATGGAGTTTCAACGATCGATGGTGGAAATTGCTCTATCTGATTCTGAGCGGCTGCGGCGGTTGATTCAAGATTTCTTACTGTTGTCGCGGCTGGAGAGTAATTTAACCACTTGGCAACTGGAGCCGGTGGATCTTGCTGATGTAATTTCTTTTACTGTCAGCAATTTAAAGGGGACTGGTCAACCTCGTGATTTGCCAAAAATTACTGTAGATCTACCACCGGTTTTACCGTTGGCGATCGCTGATAATGAGGCGTTGTTTCAGCTATTAAGTAAGGTTTTGGATAATGCCTGTAAATTCACCCCACCAACGGGGATGGTTACGGTGAAGAGTGAAGAGGTGAAAGTCCCTATGGCTGAGGCGTTGCTTCAGCCGATGCTGGAAGTACAAATTGTGGATACGGGGCGGGGGATTGAACCTGACCAGTTGGAGACTATCTTTGAACAGTTTCACCAAGAAGAAGGCTTCTTACAGCGGGCAGTGGGGGGAGCTGGTTTGGGTTTGGCAATTTGTCGGCAATTGGCTAACCAGTTGGGAGGTCAGATTTGGGCAACTTCTCAAGGAAAGGGGCGGGGAAGTCAATTTTATGTCACGGTACCGGTGTTGGTCGATTGAAACTCCCCTGCCTAAAGGCGAGGGGATTCTTCTTATTGCCACTAGCAAAATTGTTTAGGCTTCTTTGGGGATTGCCTTCAAATGATTTTTTTTGTAGCCAACTTTAATTTCAAACTCGTCACCCGGAAGCAAGTTCAAAGCTCTGGTATATACGCCACCAATCAAGATCTGACCATTCCCGTAAACAGTGGCTCTATAGCTGGCTTCGCGCCCTCTACCATCAGTTTTAGGGTTCTCATCTATGGTGATGCCTTGGGACTGAAGTACAGCATCATAAAATTTTGTGAAGTTCACTTTAATTTTGTCATCTTTAGCTGTGGAGTAGTACCCACAGGCTTTGGCGGTTTCACTTTTCTTCAGGTGAGAGAGTTCTTTGACTTTTGCTTTTAAGGCTTTGCCGGTCAGAGGGACAATTTTCTTGACTGGAGTTTGTGCTTGTGGTTTCGCTTTTGGAGCTTGTTTATTTGCAGGGGCTGCGGTTCTTGCCATGTTTCTGTTGCTATAAATATTCCTTGTACTAATTGTATCTGCTGCTGGCTTGAATTCCATCGCTTAAAAGCCTTGCTCTTCTTTTGATGCAGCCTATGCTAGACCAATGTATGGAGATAGAGGCAATGAATTTGAGGTGTTGGAGGAATAGTTGTGAAGATAAGGGCTGAGATGATCGATTGAGTTATTGTAGGGATTCACCAATGATTTTTAATGACTATGTATGAGCTATGGTTGGCTTTTCTAATCTTTGTAGCGGCTGTTTTGTATAGCTCAGTAGGGCATGGTGGTGCATCGGGTTATTTGGCGGCTATGGCACTCTTTGGGATAGCTCCTGCTGTGATGAAGCCTACTGCTTTGGTTCTCAATATCATCGTAGCTGCTATCACCACTGTTAAATTTTATCGGGCTGGTTCTTTTGATCGATCATTATTTTGGCGATTTGCGATCGGTTCCATCCCTTGCGCTTTTCTCGGTGGAATGGTCTCGATCCCGACTCAGATTTACAAGCCAATTGTGGGGATGGTCTTGCTCTATGCTTCTGTCAGACTAGGTTTTAGCTCTGTTAAATCTGAGCTACCAGAAACTAGATTGCCGTCAAATTGGCTCCCGATTATTTTAGGGATGGCGATCGGCTTACTATCTGGTCTAACCGGCGTGGGCGGTGGAATTTTTCTCAGTCCTTTGCTGTTACTGATGGGCTGGGCGACAGTGAAGGAAACGGCGGGAGTTTCGGCAGCATTTATCTTGGTAAATTCAGTAGCTGGTTTACTTGGCTACTTGACCAAGCTGCCTACTCTGCCTTCAGGTTTGTGTTTGTGGGCAATAGCCGCTGCTGTCGGTGGTTGGATCGGTGCTGAATATGGTAGTAGTAAAATCGGTAACAAATAACTTAAACGTTTGTTGGATGTAGTTTTGATAATCGATGGCATCAAACTAATTTTGATTTGATGATGTTGAAGCAGGTAGGCGATCGAACAAAATACCCAGTCACGATTGCCGTTGGCGTAAGCGTAGCTATCGACATTTGAATCGCAAGATTATCTAGGTTAGGATAGTAATCTGATTAAGCCCAGAGCGAGGAAAGACAGCATGGAAGAAGCTCAAATCTTAGAGAAGCGAAAAACCTATCAAGCTATTGGCACTATCAGCGGTATTTTAGAATTAACCAAAGATGTCTACTCTAACCTGATAGTTGGAGAGGACACCTGCTGTGTAATGGTATCCCGGAGAGTAGAAGGAGAACACCAGCCAGGAAAGCTTCAGGGCTTTAAAGTTTATCCATCAACAATAGAAGAAAAATTGGGTTTCAGCTTACGGAGGGTAATGGGGAAAGCGCCAAGAAAATCAGGAATGGTCTTGAAAGGTCTTTGGACAATGTATGAGGAGGAACCTCGACTGATTATCCGTCGAAATGGCAAGGGTAAAGATGCCCAAACAGTATTGCAGTTGATGTGGGAGGAATCTCCAGTTGCTGATGGAAAGTACTGGGAGATCGAACCCGAGGAAACGGAGGCTTCACCAGTAGTCGCTAAGGCTGTAACTCCCAAGGCTAAGAAGGCTAGCAGTAAATCCCCAGCAGCAAAGAAATCGTCAATCGCACCAGAAACTTCTGAGCCGAAGAAGACCAAGGAAAAGGTGAAAAGTGGTCGATCGAAGAAGCCAATGAGTCTCGCTGCCGATAGCTCCGCTTGCGCCAAAGGCGATCGGTTGTTTCTAGGGAAGCAGTTGCCGCCGGGGAAATGAGTGGAAGATTAGGGACGGTGATTACTGAATGGGTCAAGATTGATTCTTTGCCTAGTTTCTGGAATAAAGAAGGTTTATCCTGTTTCCAAAATGTTGGCTGACTTTTTGTACCCAAATATTTCAATAGGAGTGAGTTCAGTGTCCGTATTTAGACATTTTATACGATTAAGTATTGTTGTCAGCATAATTGCTATTACTACGCCTTCAGTGGCAAAGCCCCAAATCACGAATGGAACCTATATCAGTGAATATCCGGCCAACTATCATATAGAAATTAAAAATGGTTCATATATTCTGGCTTACGATGGTGGCGATGAGCCAGAACCATCAAAGCCAGTTCCTAGGAAAGTTTTTAAAGCTGTTATTCCAGGAGTATTTTACAGTAAAGGCGATAAAAAATACTATTGTCTTTTCAACAATGCGATCGAACAAACGATGGTCAAAAGGAAGTTATTTGTTTGTACCGGAGCAGGATGGACGAAGGGAATAATAACACACAAGAGTGGCGTATCTTGATACCATTCATCAAACTCCCGAAACCGGTTTTTTTAAGCGATTTCGGGAGTGAGATTGCACCATAGCTGAGGGGTATGTCCTTCGGCCTTGAGCTATGGTGCAAGGCGCAGATTACTTCAGCCGATCGACCTTCCAATAAAATCAGCCGACTGCCCTTGGTTCTCAACTGTCGATCAAGGTCTTGCACTGAATCGAACAAGAATCTCAGTCGCGCTGGGCTAATTTCTCGC